>JAHCLG010000034.1 GCA_026125385.1 Legionellales bacterium | reverse complement strand
ATCCCTCTCTCTCCGCCACTATAACCACCTCTAAAAAAATACCTAAAAAAATCCTATCAATCTAAAGCAAAAACATCGATATCTGATTAGGAGCCAATATGACTATCGATAAAAACATCGATGCGTTTATAAAAAATTTACAAGGCTTTGAATATAAAATTCAAAGCGTCGATCGCCAGTGGAATATTATTTTTATGGATAAAAAAGCAAAATGGCATCATTTGTTTGTAAATAAATATCAAGATACTTATTATTTAAATTTACTAGATAATGACATCCGTGGTTTAGAAGTAAAACCCCATCAAAGCGTTACATTAATGGAATCGTTTGGCTTTTCTCACGATTACCGGCCTGAAGAAAAATTGCTTGTCATATGGGAAGAGTTGATCATCGATGCATGCCGCTGGTTAAACTGCGTAAAAAAAGATTGGATTAAAATCAATAAACAAATTCAAGAAAATTATCCCCTCAATCGGCGTAAAGGAATTGTGCCTAACTCGATTGTTAGAGAATCGTTGAGTGATTGTTATCGCATTGATAAAGCATTAGGTAAAGCCAATACTAAAAAATTTATTGATATTGTGGAAAGCAATTATTTGCATCGATCTGAAAATACTGAAATAAAATCAATGTCAGCTCATGATTATTTTAATTATTGTAAAATTGCATATACTGCTGTGTTGGGAAATGAAAATTCATTTGATAAAAATTTAAGCGGAAAACAATTGTATAAGTGTTATGCTGACGGTCGTGATGAAGGCTTATTAAGTATTAAAGAAAAGTCAAAAGTAGAATTTGAGCAATGGCTAGACGGTAAACATCCATTGCGAGAAAGTGGCGGCCATCCTTGGGAAATTATGAGGGGAGGTAATACCACACACATTGATCTTATCGTAGAGCGCCCTTCGTATTATTTTAAAGAGGGCTTTAAAGTCGTCTTAAATGGCCCCGCAATTAGCCGATTAAAAGATACTATTTGCATGTTTTTAGCAATATATGATGCGGGCTTACCAATTACTATCAATGATTTTGAAGGGATCCGCAAGCGTTTGTTAGGGCACGATAACATTGGTATTATCCCCTGTTACGATTCATTACACCGCGCAAATCAAACCTTTTATGAACATGAAAGTGTTTATGATGTTTGTTATTTTGATGACTTTGGTCGTTATAAAAATCGAATTAAATCATTTACCGTTTGGGAACCATTGCCAATTTTAAAACCTATTCACGTGCCTAAAACCAGTAAAACATCAAAAAAATCTAATCTCGATAAGGGTTAATTATGTTTTTTGATCGCGCTGATTGCCAATATGTTGGCAGAGGAAATTTTAAATAAAATTAAATATCAAATTGAAAAATTAAATCTAAAAAATAATTATTTCAATTGCTATTATCTAAGTGTTGCATTGAGTAACGCGTTACCACAATCACACCACTCAAAATAAACACCACACAACAATATTGAAGTAAACTCAAGGCATCTTTAAAAACCAACGCTGCAAGCAGTAACCCTAAAACTGGCTCCAAATACTGACTATAAATGGCAAATAGTTTTTGATGGCGCATGGCAAAGGAATAACAAAAAAAGGCACAAGGAACAATGGCACCCACACAAGCTGCAATCAAGCAAGCACTTAAATTAATTTCGCTTAAATGTGATCGAAAAAATAATATCCAGATTAAACCATTTACAATGGCTGCAATATAACACGTTAAGGTGGTGACTTGTAAGTCATTATAGACGGTATGAAGTTTATTAATTAGCACGCTGTAAAAAACCCAACTTAGCATACCTAAAACGAGAGCAATAATCGCTGGAATAGTTAATACATCATATTGTTCTTTAAAGCTCATAAATAAATATAAACTAATCATAATCACCAACAAAGCAACGATTGCTGGCCATTGCATTTTATAGCGCAAACAAACTGCCATTAAAACGGGTGTCAGTGAAAAAATTACGACATACCAACTTACCGGGATTTCATCCATAGCCCAGGTTTGTGAGAAAAACATCACCGAGATAACTAAAATAAATAAAATTAAATCTCTTGAATTTAAATCACCCAGTTTTTTTATAACACTTTTTAAACAAGGTAAAAGCAACAAACTTGAAAAACCGAATCTTAGGGCAATAAAGCCAGGTACGCTGATGCCTTTTAAAGCCATTTTCACCAAAACTGGCATACCACCCCAAACACTTACGGCAAAGAGGGCAGCAAGATAGGGAATGAGTGTTTTAAATCTATTTAATAACATGCAGGCAATTGTTCATCGTTAATTGTAATAAAAATGCTTTTCATGGCTTTGTGGATAACAGTAGTTTCACGAGTTACTAAACCAATAATTGCGCCACCAATCGCGATCATACCAAGTTGTTTGGCGGTGAGTTTTTTTAATTTCATGTTAGCTATTTCTTAAACACATTGATTGTTACTAGGTGAAAAATACTAACACACCATTATTTTTTATGCAAATAAGAATTAAAATCTATATATTATGTGCTATGGTTTTATTTGTTGTGCTATAAATCTTTTAATCATGCGCAGTTTGAAAAAATGGGTTGGTGATTAAGCCCATCAATACTTAAAAGAACATCCTTAAGAAAGAAAGTTTTTGGAAATGTCATGTTCATAAAATCACTCTCAGTGGACTCACTCGCCAATAGTAGAGGCGAGAACATAATCTAAATTAGACTCAATTTCAGCATTGGTTTCACAAGTTGAAATTTAATCTTTTTTAGGAATTTGTAGATGACGCAGACAAATAAATTCAGGTTAAAGTTTATATAACTATACTCTTCACGATTGAATTTTAGGCTTTGTTGCCGAGCCAAAGCTACTTAATCATGTATTCAGCTACTTCTTCGTAGCGTTAGCTCAGCGCCTCGCCTAAAATCCAATTGTTTTGAATATATTTTGTTGAGGAAAAATTTTATCGTTGTGCGATCCTGGATCTTCGCTGCGCTCCGATCCAGGCTACTCTAGATTTATTTTAATGATGGGATGGCAATACCAATATTAACATCTGCTTGATAATCTATATTATCTAATTCAAAACCAAACAATTGATAAAAATTATGTAAATAGCCTTTAAGATCGGAAATTTTATAAATATTATCACTATTAACTTGCTGCCATAATTGCATAACTGCTTGTTGCACGTCTTCACGCATTTCAAAATTATCTAAGCGAATGCGATTTTCTTCGTCGAGCAATAAAGTTTCATTACCGTATAATTGCTGAAATAAACGAGAAATTTGTTCAATACAGCCTTCATGCAAATTTTTTTCTTTCATTACTTTAAATAATAATGAAATATATAATGGCACTACAGGAATGGCAGCGCTTGATTGTGTTACTACTGCTTTATTCACGGAAATATAGGCTTTGCCATTTATTTTTTGCAATTGCTGGTTTAATAAGTGTGCGGTGCGATCTAAATCGGCTTTGGCACGGCCAATCGTGCCATGATGATAAATAGGATAGGTTAATTCAGGTCCGATATAAGAATAAGCTAACGTTAGTGCCTCATCATTTAAGACATTGGCGGTTAATAAATCATTTATCCATAATTGCCAATCAGCACCACCCATAACGGCAACTGTATGATCAATTTCTTCTTGAGTTGCAGGTTCGATGGTAACTTGACTCACTTCACCGGTTAAGGGATTTACGGTTTTATTGATAAACGGTTTATCCGTGGTTTTTAATACCGATTGATAAACCATACCAGTTTTGGGATCGGTGCGGCGTGGAGAGGCCAGGCTATAAATTACCAAATCGATTTTGCCTAAATCCTGTTTAATTAAATCAATCGTTTGTTGGCGAATTGCTGTGGAAAAGGCATCGCCATTAATGCTTTTTGCATAAATACCTGCGTGTTGTGCAGCTTGTTCGAATGCTGTCGTATTATACCAACCGGCACTCGCGGTGCGTTTGTCGCTCGCCGGTTTTTCAAAAAACACACCAATCGTCGCCGCACCCATTTGAAAACTACTGGCAATACGACTCGCTAAACCATAACCCGTCGAGGCACCAATCACCAAGACGTTTTTAATCGGACTTGTTATGGCATGTTGTTTTGCGTAGGCAATTTGTTGTTGAACGTGAGCGCTACAACCTTGCGGATGGGCGGTAGTACAAATAAATCCGCGGACTTTAGGAGCTACTTGCATAGAAATTCCTTACTATTTAAAAAATTCATAGTGTACCGGAAAAGCTGGATGCTCGCATGCTTTGTTTTGAAAATATATTTTTGGAAGCATTAGGTGATAGATAGTTCGCAATAAGGACGAAATATTTGCGCATTGAATGGTTGATAAAAAGAAGTGGTTATGTTAGCAATTATTTTCACACAAAGAGTTTAACATAACCACTTTAATTGCTTGGGCAAGTTTCTAAAGTATTTAATGTTTCAATTTATAAATGGCATTGCGTTCTTGTTTAAGAATATGATCTGCGCAGATCGAGATAAAAATACGAAGATCATTTGCGCTTAAACCCATTAAAAAATCATCACTTGTTAGTATTTCGGTTAAAGATAAATATTTTTGACAAAGTAACTCAGTATCGAAGAAAGTAATATACGGTTCTGTTTTATCGTAATCCTGTACTATGATTCGATATCGAGCTATATATTTTTTGCATTTATTTGGGATTGTTTTTTCTTGATACATAATGCTTCTCCGTAATAAGTTTTAATTGGTATTATAATACCAATTAAAATATTATCAAGCATTAATTTACTAAGTATAGTATGCGATTGCATTTTAATATTGTTTTGAGTATCATTTAATCAATATCAAGTGAGAAATGAGAAGTCCCATGAGGAAAAGTAAAAATTTACAACCGCAACAGAATTTAAGTATAGAAAAAGCTAATGATAAGGGTGTTGTAATAAAAAATTTGTTGCCATTATTAATGAGTGAGGGAAACATTAATGCGCAAGAATTGAGTTATCACACAGGTGTTTCAATCCACACAATCAATAAATTAAAGCAAAATCAAATGCCTAATCCTACTATTTCAACATTGATGCCCATCGCAAAGTTTTTTGGTTTGAATCTAAGTCAATTCTTAGGTGAAGAAGATCTACCTTCTGGATATATCGTAGGAGAATTTAATGAGATTGAAAGGCGCAATACGATTTTGCCGTTGCTACGCTTTGAGGAGTTGGAAAATTGGATTTGCAAAAGGCCGCTTATCAACACAGATAGTTTTACGGTAAATATTAAAGTCAGTAAAAATGCATTCGCATTGAAAGTTCAAGGCCAATCCATGTTGCCTAGTTTTGATGATAAATCTATTATTATTGTCGAACCAGAAGTGGAAGCCGAGGATTGTGACTTTGTTATAGTTAAAATTAAACATCAATCTAATCCTATTTTTAGACAATATCTCAAAGATGGCGATCTCCACATATTTAGACCTCTAAATGACAAGTACGGTCAAGCCACACCCGCCGAATATGGCGAATTTAAAATATACGGGGTAGTTATTCAAAATTTAGTAAATTATAAAAAAGTATTATAATTTGCTACGAAGTCTAGAAAATCTAGTCGGGATTGAAACAGAATGTTGAGTTTCTAACGAAATCGAATTGGTAAAATATAAATAATCCCTTCCATTTTCCCGCAATTCATTTACAGATTCACATCCCAATAATAACATGCATTCTTCAATTTCTTCATTAATTAGGGTAAACATTTCTTGAATGCCTTGTTGTCCACCAACTGTTAATGCCCATAGAGGAAGTCGCCCAAGTAAAACAGCGCGTGCACCTAAAGCTAGGGCTTTAACAACATCTGCGCCATTTTTAATTCCACCATCTAACAGTACAGGGATTTTATTTTGAACGGCTTGAATAATATGCGGCAAAATTTCTAGTGAAGAGACAGAGCAATCTAACTGTCTTCCGCCATGATTAGAAACAATAATTCCATCAATATTTTTTTCCAAACATTTTTTTGCATCTAAGGGGTTTAATATACCTTTTAAAATAATAGGTAAACGCGTTTGCGATTTAATCCAGTCAATGTCTTGCCAACTTAGCCCTCGTTTAAATTGAGTGTTGGTGTATTCCGCAACTCTTGAACCTGTTTTGGTTTTCTCAGAAAGATTATTTAGGCCAAAATTAATAAAATTTTCAGCTTTACAATGGGGTGGTAAAGTAAAAAAATTATTTTTATCTCGATGCCGAGTGGCCATGAGTGGAACATCTACAGTAATTACTATGGCTTTATAACCTGCGTTTTCTGCTCGCCGGATAAGCTCCAAAGTTATATTCTGATTTTCAAAAACATATAATTGAAACCAAAGAGGTGACTGAGTTGATTGTGAAATTTTCTCTAAAGATGTTGTAGCCATAGTGCTTACTATCATCAACGACCCGCTGTTTTCAACTGCTTTGGCCATTGCTATCTCTCCCTCAGGATGCAACATTTTGTGAAAGGCGGTTGGAGCAATTAAGACTGGCGTTTTGAGTTTATTCCCTAAAAGATTAACTGAGGTATCAACTTTAACGATACCTTTTAAAGATTGGGGCAAAAATGTGAATTTTTGAAATGCGGCGTTATTTGATTGTAAAGTGATTTCATTACCTGAGCCACCACATACATAATCAAAAATACTTTTTTCAAGTTTTTTCTTTGCTAATGCTTCATAGCTCGCTAATCCTGGCATATCTCTCCACCACTATCTTGTATATTTTTAATTAATTGATCAATATTGTAATTTTTTCTGTAGTCTTGGGTATTTAAATCTTCTTTTATTTTTAGATAAACAGCGATAATAGATCCTGGCCACGATAATAAGGCGGCATAAAGCAATTTTATTATATAAATGCTGATCATTACTTGTATTATTTTGCTAAAACTCAATACTCCTAAAAATGCAATTAAGTCAGCAATTAAAGAGGTTATCAACTCGCCTAACGATGAAGAACATATACTTCGCAACCAAAAATATTTACCCCTTAGAATTACTTTGGTTTTTGCTATAATATAAACATTTAATATTTGACCTATAATGATCCCCAGTGTGTTAGCTAAATAAAATCTAAAAACACTGCCTAATACCGAAATATACTCAGCTTCATGATGCCAATAATTCGGTGCGGGTGTTCTGATTAGTAAAGCCAATACTGTTGAGAAAATAAAACCACATATTAAGGTGGCGCAGATTAATTCTAAAGATTTTTTATAGCCATAAACCTCGGCGACAATGTCACCTATAAAATAGGTTAAAGGGAAAACAAAAATTCCAACTGAAATCAGGAATCCGTTAATTTCTGCCATTTTGTACGCTAATAGGTAGGTTAATAGCATGAATGTTAAATATAACAGACTAAGCAGGTTATAATATTTAAATGTTTTATTGGTTAGAGTATTCATTTTCTTTAGATATATTTTTAATTAAGTTAATTTGGTTAGCTCTGGAGTAATTTTTTGATATTTTTAAATTTTTCTTTATGGTCGATAACTCATGGCGAAATTTTTTAGTATCAATTAAGCTTTTATTATAACCAATTCGAAATGCATCTGCTGGGCTAAAATTTTTAGTAATTTCAGCATCATTAAACTCATTCATTATTATTTTTTTTAGCTTCGCTGTTTGAGAGTTTTTTACTATTAGGTAATGCTCATCAGAATCTTGTTCAAACTCAATTACTTCATATTTTTTAAAAGATTTAATTTTCTCATTAGCAATGGTAATTATTTTTATATCTGCTTGCGAAAATGAGTAAAGAAATTCTTCATTTTCTAAAATTGTCTGAGGTGGAATGCGATAAAATACATTTTTTCCCACGACTTGAATCAAACATACAAAAGATTGTGTTTTTTTTGAATATTCAATCGCTGAATAGCGCAATAAAGGTTGCTGTTCTCGGATATGCTTTATTTCTGAATAGGCATAAAAAATCCCGTGAGCAAATCCATTCATCCAATCGGCGACTGATTTTACTAATTTCATAGAATTGTCCTTAATTCGAGTTCTATAATACGCCAAAGCTACTACAACTATATTTGGTTTTGAATTCTATGTGCATTACCGAGTCTAGTCAAATCCATTCGTTAAATAACGTATATTATGCACAAAACACCGCCATAAAAATAAATCTAAAGTTATTGCGTGTTCGTACGAAAATAAGGAGAGAAGGATATAGTAATTGCAAGAGGAAAAACGATATGAAGCTTACCAAAACAGTCATTGGCATGGGGTTATTATCATTATCACTGTCGGCCTTCGCCTATAGCAATGTGGATTGCAGCGATGGGCAATGCGGCGCGATGCAAGTAGCGATGAATGATTATGGGGCAGGGTATAATTCACACAATGGCTTGCCAAGTAAGCGCGCAGCGACTGGTAATCGTGTTTTTGTTTTTTCTCCTACGAAAATGGTCTGGGCGGCCTATGATGAACAAGGACAATTAGTTCGCCATGGTGAAGCTTCTGGGGGTAAACGCTGGTGTGGTGATGTGGGACGAGGTTGCCGTACGCCCGTTGGAACATTCAAGGTGTATCGTAAAGGGGGGGCGGATTGTGTTTCCAGTAAATATCCGTTAGGCCGAGGAGGCGCCCCTATGGCTTATTGCATGTTTTTTAGTGGAGGCAGTGCCATTCATGCATCACCTGTAGTTCCTGAATATAACTCAAGCCATGGATGCATCCGGGTTCATCACGAAGATGCGCGTTGGTTACATCAAGAATTTATTCGCCATGGCACGACCGTGCAAGTGTTGCCGTATCGCGGTTAGGAGAGACTAATGAGCCAGAAGCAGGGGGGGCTGGCTCAGTTTTTTGTCAGTGACTGCGGTTTTCAATGAAAAGTTTCTTATTTACTCGCAATAATGTACAATAAGCTTAATTTAAGCATCAGGCAAAACCTTTAGAATTTTTAATATTATGGGTGAATATGTTCGCTTCTGTTCAACTTAAAAAAATAAAAGAATTAATCTCTGATTATAAAGATTATCTTTGTACAGAGTTTGAGAATATTTATCGGAAATTCGCTTTGGTTAATGGTGATGGAGAAAAAAACATAGACACTATTACCGCCGACATCAGAACTCGTATTAATTTTTTACTAATGAACTTGCTTCTTGAGAATACGCAGAATGGCAATGAAGGTCGGAAACAGAATCTCTTCGTTATACTCAAAAAATTAGAAAGCTTAGCAGAAATCGAAAAATTATATGCTGTTCCCGTTAATAATGATTCATCTTCTAACATAACAAATGAAACAAAACCCAATACAAATAAATTCAAATGGAATGATCAAATGACATTAAGCGCTATAGAAAGAAAAACGCATTCAATTCTAGCTAAAATTAAAAACCAAACAAATACTCTCCATAATACTCAACATCGTAGTAGTAAATTTTATCAAGTTCTCCAATCCATTTTGCATATTTGTTCATTGGGATTAGTTTCTTATTACCAAACAGGCTCATTTCAATTTTGGAAACCACGGAATGTAAGAGTTTTAAATACTATTACAACTCAAGTTTCACTCAAACAGGAGGTTAATAGTAAAATACAAAGCTCAAGTGATAATACAGATTTTATCCTGAAAAATTGTTCGCTAAAAATATCTCAGCCTTTAAAAAAACATCGAAACCCACCTGACCGCAATCATTATGTTAAAGCGCTAATCTCTGCGGAAAATGCGGCAGGCGATCTGGCTTTGACGAATAATGATTTTGAGTTGATGAGAAAATATCGCCGTCGAAAGTGAATTTTCTTAATCTAAGATTATTAATATTCTGATGGGATCATTTACGATTATCCCCCGAATTGTGATAAACAGCCAAAATTTCTTTCAATAATTTTGAGCTAATTCCATTACTCGGCGCATGTTCAAGCAAGGGGACGAGTTCACGTAAAATCGGAAATTTACCGGAGCGTAGGGCTTTGGGAATTTGATGTAGATAAATATGATAAGCTTTATTATCTTGGCGAAAGTATAGTTGTTGATTATTTTTCATGCGATTCACATACCGAATACCATCCAAATGATCGCATTCATGTTGAAATACCCTTGCGCGAAAATTACGGTATTCTTGAGTAAATAAATTACCATTTCGATCATAAGCACGAAAACGGATCCCTGTAGAGCGAGTCACTTCGCCCAACATTTGTTGGCTAGGTTCGTTATAAACCGAAAAACAACCTTCCCAATCGGTGGAGCGATTATCGTCGATAATTTCATATTCGGGATTAATAAATAAGGTTACAGGCATGCCCTCGTTATCTTCGCGTGAATGCTCATCTTCAATGCCGATAATAAATACCCGCGCATTCCAACCCACTTGCGGTGCGGCCAATCCCACAGCAGGTAAAGTGGGATAAATGCTGAGCATATTATCGAGTAATGCTTGAGTTTCTGGACTAGTAATTTTTTCCAGCGGAATAGCTTCTGTTTTGGTATGGAGCAGAGGTTCATGCATGTGACATATGCTGAGTTTCATCGACAAGGCTTCCTAGTATAAAAGGCTGCATTATAAAAAAATTGCACGCATTCTGCTATAGACTAAGCGTGTTTTGATATTATAGTTGTGTTACGTTTTATTTTTGTGAGCTGCCTGTGCGGCAGTGAACTTGGCATTATGACTTAACAAATGGATACTCTTTTTCTAAGCTGCCTGTGCGGCAGTGAACAGTCAGGTTCAATTTTTGGAGAAATAGTATCATTTCTAAGCTGCCTGTGCGGCAGTGAACTGAACTGAATGTCCTAAAAGTCAATAGTTAGGTCATTTAGCAAACCAAGACAAACCTGGACTCTCGGACAGATCCAGATAATTTTTTTTGCTTGAGTTAGAGCTGCCCATTCCAGGGAAATTTTTGTTTTACCACACCCTGCAGGCCCCTGAAGCACCCCTATATTTGTTGCTCCATCACCATTCATTACAGCAAATTTTTGTAAATCAGCGAGTTTTTGAGCGGCTTCTGATTGTGCGTAATTCTGTTCGCTTGAAGGGTAACGTTTTTTAAAGCCTGTCAGGCAATCACGTATTCCTTCGAGTAAGTGGCCTTCTTCGTGCGCGAGGTTATTTACTAGCTCATCCAACGAGCGTTCAACAAGATATTCCTCAAGATCTTCTGAAGAACATGAGGAAACCAGACGGTCAGCACTAATTACTGCTGATCTGATAAGGTTATTTAAGGCATTTTCACGAACATTATCTTGAAATTCCGTGATCTTATCTGCCCAATCATCATATTTTTTATAATCAGGATACGAGTCAACTTTCAAACTAAAGGATTTATTAAAGTTGGGCAGTAAATGTTGTATTTCAAATTTTTGAGACAAAAAAGTAACATCTTTGAGCACCGCTATGGCTTTGCTGTAGATATCATCAAACTTTTCTTTTACTAAAGATTTTTTAAAAACAGCAAAAATCGCTTCTGGCTTAGTAAATATATCATCTTTTCTAAAAGGCTTTGTATGGTGCCAATAAATACCGTGAGCAATCTGAATTCGCTGATGTTTGGAAAGTTCTTGTGATTCTGAAAGCAATGATTCGCTGAATAACCACGAAAGTTCATGATGCCTTGGATGATTTTCAAAGGAAAACTTCTTAGGTGCATCAATGTGGGTTCCATCATGTGGCGTGAAATCTTCTGAAATTTTTCCAAAGTTTTTATTAACCCAATTTTGAAACTCTGGGTCTATTTTCCCTAAATCGTGCAAAATGCCTGCAATAAAAGCCACTTGCTTTAATTTTGGATTTTCTATCCCCATCCTTTCAAGCAGATAGTAAGCAACATACCCAACAGCAAAAAGATGATGGCTTAACTTTTGCTTTTTTGTATTAGCCATGAAATGGCTAGTTTTCACAGATAATTTATCCATAATGACTTCCTTTAATGTATAGTTAACTGGCACAACCCCACGATGATTAAAAGCTTGTTTCCTCCCCACCACCCAAACCAACTCCGTGCGAGATCGAGATCTCACCCAATGACAACTCACGGCTGTATTTTTACTTGCTGTTTTACACAGTAATTTTTTAACCGCAAGCAAACCCTCTTGAGTGATTGCCGTTTGCCAAGTATTGTCGCCAATGCGATCGGCAAAAGCATCCAAGACGCGACGGGTTTTAATTAATGCTTTTTTTTGACATTGAGAAACGAAAATTACTCTCATAACAAAGTGTCGCTATTATTTTCGGTTTCCCAATCGGTTTTTAACGCAATGGCTTTGACTTGATCAAACATAAAATCAAGAGCCTTGTGATCAATAAACGCTTGTAAACACTGCTGACGAAATTCTTGTTCGCTACTGTTTTCTTTCGCACAAATAAATGCCCAGGGGAGAATAAGTGTATCTTTAATCAAATCGGCTATATCAAAAACTAACGCTCCGCGACGCGTTTTACCGTGCATTACGGCAAATCCATGAGGAATACCTAACACCCACAATGTTGTTGCGGCTAAACCATAGGCAAGATAATTTCCGTGATTAAGAAAACTATTAGCGTTATCTGTATTTTCACGGTTACGAGTAAATTGACCGTAGTTTGTTTGTGCTGCCGCATAGCGATAAAGCTGTTTCGTTAACTCTGCTTCTGCTTGAAATAATTTACTGATATCTGCGGCGTGTTTAATTTTATTTTCATAATTTGACAAGGGTTGCTCTAAATCATCACTGTTAAAACCTTCCGACTTAAGCTCTTTACTTTTTTGCCAATGAGTTTTTAAATATTCAATACGTGAAATTTGGAAATGTTTTGCTGCAAGTAAACGCTTTTTATCATCGAACCAAAATTTCATCCAACCTTGCATATACTCGGTGGGACGGTATTCACTTTGCGGTGTTAACCATTCAACCTCACTTGCCATTAATAAGGGTGTACCTCCACCACCACAAAAGCCCACTAAGACACCTGCTTGCGCTAACATGCGCATGGCTGCTTGTGTAATGGAAGTGCCTGTGCCCAGTAAAAGGCAAGTGGTATTGGCTATAGGAATGTTCCAATATTGATTTTCATTTTGAGCCTCAGTGAGATACAAGACGCGACCATCCTTTTGCATGATTCGGCATTTTTCTAAATAATAAATATTGGCACGTTTTGAGTGCAGAATCGCTTTTAGATCCGTTAATATTTCCATGCGTTATTGTCCTAAAATATGTCTGCGGAAATGAAATAAATAATTAAAAAGAATAGGAGAAAGATTAGGCCATAATTTTTAGATGCTGTAAATGCTTTTTCAAGCATTTATAGTTGTAAGATTCACAAAATCGTCGAAGGATTCAAACACAACCCCGCAACGACAGGGCGTTTTTCTGCAATTAATACATTATAAGTGCGGCAGGCTGCGCCAAACTCCATAATTTCTAGGCCAATTTTTGCTTCGAGGCAAGCCTTGCGAAAGGCGAGCGGGGGGAAGTTATTGCGCTGGGCGCCAATTAATAAAATACTAGGTTTTAATGCTAGAATGTCGGATAAATGCTGAGGATTTAATTCCAGTGGGGAATGAATCTGCCATGCTTGCAGGTGTTGGGCGGAAATTAAAATACTGTGGGTGTAAGTGTGTTCTCCGAGCGTTACTGAGCGATCTGTATAGCGCGCGATGGAAAGAATTTGGCTGTTTTGATCTAAATTTAATTGCATGGATCACCTAATTAATAAAAAACAACTATAATTAATAAGGCAAATTGTAAAAGGATTTACGCCAAGATGGTAGATCAACGGTTAAATAGACGGTACAACAATCTTGGTTAAAACGCAGGAAGGGCAGACCATGAGTGAATTTCAGCGAGTGAATCAACTACCGGAATATGTATTCAATATTTTGGCGCGCAAAAAACAGGATTATAGTCAGCAGGGAATTCATATTATCGATTTTGGGATGGGCAATCCCGATCAAACCACTGCACCTCATATCCTCGATGCCTTGCGCGAAGCGTTGGAATTTTCCGATGCCACGCGTTATTCAGCTTCTCAAGGAATTCAGCCACTACGCCAAGCCATTTGCGATTGGTATGAACAACGTTTTGGCGTGAGCTTAGATCCAAATCAAGAATCGTTAGTGACTATTGGTTCAAAAGAAGGGTTAGCGCATTTGGCGCTGGCCATCACTGGGCCAGGTGATTTAGTGATGGTGCCGACGCCTGCGTATCCCATTCACACCTTTGGATTTGTGATTGCTGGCGCCAATGTATTATCAATTTCACTGGCGAGTGAACAACAGTTTTTAATCGATCTCGAAAAAAATTTACAACACGCGACGCCCAAACCAAAATTACTTGTCTTGAATTTTCCTTCCAATCCCACTTCGATGGGAATTAATTTAAATTTTTTTGAAAAAGTCATTGGGCTTGCTAAAAAATTTGGCGTGTGGGTATTAAATGATTTTGCTTACGCGGATATTGTTTTTGATGGTTATCGCGCGCCTTCTATATTACAAATTCCAGGTGCTAAAGAGATTGCCGTGGAAACCTATTCGTTATCAAAATCGTATAATATGCCAGGTTGGCGTGTGGGTTTTATGAATGGGAATCGACAATTAATTAGTGCGTTAATACGCTTAAAATCCTATATTGATTACGGCATGTTTGCCCCCATTCAACATGCGGCTGTTGCGGCGTTAACCGGATCACAAGCTTGTGTTGAACAAAATCGTTGGTGTTATCAACAACGCCGCGATCATCTCTGTCAACAATTATTAAAACACGCCAATTGGAAAATTGATAGGCCTCGTGCCACCATGTTTGTGTGGGCAAAAATTCCTGAACCGTTTCAAGCTTTAGGCTCTTTTGGATTTTGTGATTTATTACTGGAAAAAGCCCATGTCGCGGTAACTCCTGGCGTATGCTTTGGTCAAGAAGGCGATCAGTATGTGCGTTTTAGTTTAGTGCAGGAAGATGACATCTCCACGCAAGCATGTCTTGCAATTGGCAAAGCATTACGTGAGAATGAGGGCACTTATTCTCAAGTTGCCTAAGTTTACGGATGATTATCAAAAAAAAATTACGCGTTGGACTATTAGGATATGGCACAGTAGGTCAAGGTTGTTTGCAATTATTGCAAACTAATGCTGCCGAAATTGCGCATCGTTATCACTGTGAATTTCATATCGAAAAAATTTTAATTCACGATAAGCAAAAACCGCGCGTTCATTATTCGTTTAATCCAGAATTTACTACTCAGCCCAGTGAAATAATCGGTAATCCCGCTATTGATGTGGTGATTGAATTAATCGGCGGAGTAACCCCTGCATTTGATTTTGTGCGACAAGCGCTGATGCATCATCAACACGTGATCACCGCCAATAAAGCGCTATTAGCAGAGCGCGGTGAAGAATTATTTCAACTAGCCGCGGAAAAAAATTGTTTTTTGCGTTTTGAAGCTGCTGTTGCCGGTGGTGTGCCAATTATTTGCGCGTTAGAGCAGGGCTTAAGTGCGAATCAGATTACACGCATGGCGGGAATTATCAATGGTACCAGTAATTATATTTTATCGGCATTAGCACAACAAAAAGCCGATTTTACTCAAGTGTTACAACAAGCCCAACAGTTAGGTTATGCCGAAGCCGATCCAACTTTAGATATCGATGGTAGCGATATCGCTCATAAATTGTGTTTATTAGCGCATTTAGCCTTTGGCGCACCCTTGGCCATGAACACTATTTTCAAACAAGGCATTAGCGAAATTAATGCGCTCGATTTGCATTATGCGCGCGAATTAGGATTTTGTATTAAGCAATTAGGCATTGCGGAAAAAACCGATCACCATTTATTATTGCGCGTGCAACCCTGTTTAATTCCAGACAGCAGTTTATTAGCCCATGTTAATGGCGCGATGAATGCTATTTTAGTGGAAGCCAATGCCGCTGGTCCAACCATTTATTATGGTCAAGGTGCTGGGGCGTTGCCCACTGCTAGCAGTGTGATTGCTGATTTAATTACTATTGCAACTCAACATTATTCTATGCAGGTACCAAAATCTGCTATTTCCTCCATTAATTTTTTAACAATGGATAGTTTGCAAAGTGAATTTTATTTACGTTTTCATGTGCGCGATGAAGCCGGTGTATTGGCGAGAATGACTCAAAGTTTTGCCAAGATGGGAATTAGTATTGAATCCTTGTTACAAAAAAAATCTGATCATCAGCATGATAGGGTTCCTATTATTATCAAAACACATCAAGTGAATTATCAAAATTTGCAGCAGGCGATTAGCGAAATTAAACAACATCCGACCGTTGCTAAACAAAGTCTGTGTTTGCCGATTGTAAAAATTTAATCGAAAAGGATAAGGGCTCATGAAGATAAATTATCCAGGATTAATTGCAAAATATGCTGAGTATTTGCCAGAAATTGCCTGTAAAACACCGATCAGTTTATATGAAGGCAATACTCCATTAATCGAACTCCATCGCTTTAAACAGTATTTTAATTTGAATTTAACGCTCTATGTTAAATATGAAGGATTAAATCCAACCGGATCATTTAAAGATCGCGGGATGACGGTGGCTATTTCTGCTGCGAAAGCACAAGGACAGCGCGCGGTGATTTGCGCGTCGACTGGCAATACTTCTGCCTCCGCGAGTGCTTATGCCGCACGCGCTGGCATGCAAGCGTTTGTATTAATTCCTGAGGGAAAAATTGCTTATGGAAAATTAGCGCAAGCGATTTGTCATGGTGCAACTGTTTTACAACTACAAGGTAATTTTGACGATGGCATGAAGTTAGTAAAACAATTAGCAGACATTTTACCCTTAGCGATCGTCAACTCAATTAATCCACTGCGTTTACAAGGGCAAAAAACCGCAGCATTTGAAGTATGTGAAACATTAGAACGCGCGCCTGATTATCATTATTTACCGGTGGGTAATGCGGGGAATATTAGTGCGTATTGGATGGGCTATAGTGAATTATTTCACGCAAATAAAATTACGCAAAAACCCCATATGATTGGTTATCAAGCGCGTGGAGCGAATGCCTTAGTCACCAATACTATCATCACTCATCCAGAAACCATTGCCAGTGCTATTCGAATTGGCAATCCGCAATCACGCCATTTAGCACTCAGCGCACAAGCAGAATCATCAGGTTGGTTTAATGATTGTGAAGATGAGGATATTTTGCAAACGCAATATCAATTAGCGGCGTTAGAAGGTATTTTTTGCGAACCCGCTTCAGCGGTGAGCCTTGCTGGAGTTGTGCAAGACTATCGCGCTGGAAAAATACCACCTCACAGTTTAGTGGTGGCGACTTTAACCGGCCATGGTTTAAAAGATCCTGATAGTGGAACTTGGCACGCCAAACATCATCCAACTCAAGTAGTACCTGTCGAATTATCTATCATTCGCGATACCATCGAAAAAAAGTTGGAGCAATAATGTGACTAAAGCATTGTATGTGATGATACCGGAATTATTTTCTCTTCGTAGAAATCATGAAATAACATCTTCGCAATCCTTTATTCACTTAACGCAACTCATCTTATCCACGCCGATGTTATCAAGTAATGCTCGCAATTATGAGCAAGTATTAAGTGAATTATTTTTTCCTCAGCAAAATGCTATGCAAGGATTAGCAGCTTTGCGTGGACTTGCCGATGGATTAAATACCCACGATAATTTTTGGTGGTGTTGTGATCCGGTGGAGTTAGTGTTAGATCAGAAAAACGCTTTTTTACATCCATTAAATACATTTAATATTGCCAGCGATTATTTATTAGAACTACGAAGAAATATTCAAAATATACTAGACGAAGTGGCTTGGCAATTTTATACCCCCAGAATGAACCGCTGGTATTTATCGAATTTACAATTTTTAGATATTCCTACTCCTACCCTCAGTGAAATGAGTGGAAAAAAAATTTCAGTGGATTTTCCGCAAACACCCATGGCAAAACTTTGGGGACGTTTATTAACGGAAATTCAAATGGTGTTATTTCAATTTCAACAACAATATAAAATTCCAGCGAATTTAAACAGCGTTTGGTTATGGGGGGGCGGCAAGTTGCCAACAAAAATGGCCTCGGACTGGCAATGGATTTATGGCGACGAACCCGTGCTAAATGGCATTTGCCAATATTTAGATTTAAAAAAATTAGCAGTTCCCTTTGAACACTGTTTAAATGAATTAACTGCCGCAGGGCGCTATTTTATTTTTTTCGATCCCAAAACCCAGCTGCAAACAAGTGATCCAACACTTTTTTTGCCGTATTTAGAAGAAACATTTTGGCCTAATCTCTTTAAATGGTTAAAATACTCCCGAGAACACAGTTGCTGGTTGTATACAGGGGAGGGTAGCGCATGGCAATTTACCAATCGATCATTGCCACGATGGTGGCGTTTTCACAAGCCACGCGATTTTTTTGCGCTGCTGGAGCATGTACGTAATGCCTGAATCGCGAGTGAGTTGGCGAGCTTGGTTGGCATTATCGGGGCTGGCATTAGTTTCCTTCATGATTAATATCGATTTTACTGCGGTGAATATCGCACTTATGCCCATTTCCCACGATCTTGCTACCCAACTCAATACTATTCAATGGATATTAAGTGCCTATGTCTTAACCTGGGGAGCATTAGTGTTACCAGCAGGTCATCTGTGCGAAGTCATTGGTAGACGACGCAGTTTTTTAATCGGTGTTGGTTTATTTATGGTGGCTTCCTTATGGTGTGGCTTTACCCGTGATAGTGCGATGATGATTATCGCACGAATTTTCCAAGGGATCGGTGCGGCTTGCTTTATTCCTGCCGCGTATAGCATCGCTTATAGTTTAATTCCCGATAGCCGACGAGGTTTGGCCTTAGGTATGGTGAGTACGGGGGTGGGTTTGGGGCTAGCGTTAGGGCCACTCTTAGGAGGTTTTATTGTCAAATTCTTTACCTGGCCATGGATTTTTTGGATGAATATTCCCATAGGCTTAGTTGCTTTTCTCATCATCTTCTTTGTCGTGGCGCGCGAAAAATTTCCCTTCAGTCATAAAAAACCCGATTGGTTAGGCATGGGTTTATTAATCGCTTGTTATTTATTATTAATTTTAAGCATTACTCATACAGAATATTGGTCACGATACAGCGATGCTTTTTCCGTATTAATTTATTTAGGCTTAGTCGCCTTAGTATTATTAATCGTTACCCAAGCACATACACCCACGCCATTATTTCCTTCGATTATTTTTAATCGTAATTTTATGAGTGCGACGTTTGGCTTTATGTGTTTGCAATATAATTTTGCGGCCATTGTATTTTTAGCGAATTTAGCCTTGCTCAACGTTATGTTGATCAGCAGTTATGAATGTGGATTTATGTTTTTAGCGATGACAGTATTCTGGGCGTTATTATCGCCAGCCGGTGGATATCTACAAGATAAATTAAACCCACGCGCCCCGATTTTATTAGGCGTTGCTCTCTTGAGTGTAGCGTTATTGATTTTATTTTTTATTACTCCACAATCTTCAACAGCGAGTTTAATCAGTGCTTTTGTGCTAATGGGATTAGGATTTGGTTTAGCATTTCCAGGTTATGGGACGCTGATGTTGCGCTCATCTTCTGCCAAAGTCATTAATACGGCAACCGCATTTTACACCATGATTGGATTAATCGGAGCTACGTTAGGGGTGGTGTTTAGTAGTGTGGTGTTATTGCATTACACGCGCAAAATTGTGATTACAGGATTAACTGAACAAGCAATTCACCTGACTGCTTATACGCAACATCAATTAAATACCATCTTGGTTAGCACGAATATGAGTAGCATTGATTTAAATTCTTTACCTAGCCAAGTGCGGCGCTATCTCGAATTGCATTTGCATGTTAGCTATCTTTCGGCATTGCGTTATGCCTTTGGATTAAATATCATAGTCGCCCTCTTGGGACTGTGGTTCTGTAGTTTAATGACTCCGGCAAGGAAATATGTGCATGAAAAAAATCATCAAACGTCGTATAGCCCAACCCGAATATGAACAATCGTTATTAGAATTTCATCCAATATTAAGACGTATTTATGCAAATCGCGGTATTCAATCGGCGCATGAATTATGTCACGATTTGGATCAATTATTAAAATTTCAATCCTTAAATAATATTCAAATCGCCGTAGAATTTTTAGCAGCCAGTTTGATTCAACAAAAACATTTTTTAATTATTGGCGATTTCGATGCTGATGGCGCCACCAGTACCACCCTTGCTGTATTAGCACTCAGAGCCTTTGGTGCTAAACAGGTCAATTATTTAGTGCCGAATCGTTTTGAATATGGTTATGGGTTAACGCCAGAAATTGTCGTGGAAGCCGCAAAGTTAAAACCCGATGTGATTATTACGGTGGATAATGGGATAGCAAGTGTCGCAGGTGTTGCCAAAGCCAATGACTATGGCATTGATGTCATCATTACCGATCATCATTTACCGGGTCGTCACCTTCCAGATGCCAAAGCAATTGTGAATCCGAATTTAAATGGCGATGCGTTTCCGAGTAAATCGCTCGCTGGGGTTGGTGTAATTTTTTATGTTATGTCAGCTTTGCGCCGTTATTTAATTGAAAAAAATTATTTTTCCGATCAACAGATTAATTTACCTAAAATGAGCGATTTTTTAGATTTGGTGGCATTAGGCACCGTTGCCGATGTCGTCGCACTGGATCAAAATAATCGAATTTTAGTTAAACAAGGATTAGAACGAATTCGGCGTGGCGGGTGTCGTCCAGGAATTAAAGCGTTATTTACCATTGCTGGTAAAGAATTAGCGACAGTGACGGAAGCAGATTTAGGCTTTGCCTTAGGTCCGCGCTTAAATGCCGCGGGGCGTTTAGATGATATGAGTTTGGGCATCGAATGTTTATTAACACAAGATTTTTCCATCGCCATGGAATATGCAGCGCAATTAAATCAATTAAATATTGAACGCAAACAGATTGAAATGGATATGCAACAACAAGCGTTAACGGCATTAGAAAAAATTCATTTTAATGACACGAGCTTGCCGGCGGGTATTTGTTTATTCGATGAAAATTGGCATCAAGGGGTGATTGGTATTTTAGCCAGCCGCATTAAAGATCATTATCATCGTCCGGTGATTGCATTTGCTAAAATCAATGAGCAAGAATTAAAAGGCTCAGCGCGTTCGATTAATGGTATTCATATTCGCGATATTCTTGATACACTGGCAACCCATCATCCGCACTTAATCACTAAATTTGGCGGCCATGCCATGGCGGCAGGATTAAGCATTGCACCTCATCATTTACCAGAATTCGCTCGCGTTTTTTCCACGATGATTGAACAACACAGTTCGAGCGATTTATTTACTGCGCAGTTATTCAGCGATGGTGAATTAAAGCCCGAAGAAATCACTTTAAATTTAGCAGAGTTATTGCAGCAAGCAGGGCCATTTGGGCAACATTTCCCCGAGCCGTGTTTCGATGGTGAATTTTATATTCTCGACCAACGCTTAGTCGGACAAAAGCATTTAAAATTAACCTTAAGCGATTTATATCGTCGTCAACAATTTGAAGCGATTGCATTTAATATTAATCTGCGAGAATGGCCTAATTATCATTGCGATCGGGTGCGCTTAGTTTATCAATTGGATATCAATGAGTTTCGTGGGGTGAAACGTTTGCAATTGTTGGTGCGCCATTTGGAGAGTGTGGAGGTAGTGAGTTTGGTGTGAGGAAAGGATTCATGCTCGCTCACTGTTTTATGGCCTCAAATTTCTTGGATAAGTCGTGGAAATCGCGTATGCTTATAGTATTCAGTATAGTGTGAGAGTACTACCATGCATAGCGCAGAATCAAGTGAATTTAATATGGCAAATGCGACCGTGGCTACGGTAACTACGGGAGGCAGTAATCCGCATTGGGAATCTCAGCAGAACATGAAAAATACCAAACAGCCTCAAGCTAAGCCGCAACAGGATAATGAAGAAGAGGAAAAGAAAAAGAAGAAAAAAGATGATTTTACCTCTAGAGTGGCTCAGGATCTTTTTAAAGAGATAGCCACTTATTTACTGGGTAAGCAGGATAATAATGCTGGAAATCAACCTCAGTATAATGCTAGTAATAGTCAAGGACAAAGCGATGATTTAATTAAAGAATTACGAGATTGGTATAACAAATATCAATCATGGAAAAAAGACAATCCTAAAGAAAACGGTGAGTCTTATATGGATTATTTTACGCGCTTTTTTGATGAGCATGTCAATGGCAAAAATAACGAATATCAACAATCCAGTGATAATGACTATTCAAATACGCAATATAATTCCCAACAGTCAAATTATAGTCAATCTCAGAGACAATCTAATTCATCCGGCGCATCATCAGCGCCTCAAAACGCAGGCCCACCGCCTAATTACTATGAAACTCTAGGGGTCGATCGTAATGCCTCGGAAAATGAAATTAGAAAAGCTTATCGCAAAGAAGCATTGGCAAATCATCCCGATAAGCATCAAGACAGTCCAGAAGAATCTAAAGCCGCAGAAGCCAAAATGAAGGAACTAAATGCCGCTAAAGATACGTTACTCGATAAAGACAAACGAGCAGCACACGATCGGAATTTAGACCAATATAATTCTCAGCAGACAAATACGAATACTCCAGGAGCGAGTCCAAGTAGCGCACCTTCACCTGGTTTTTCACCAGGTGGCTAGTAGCGTGTGTTGAGCAGTATTCAAGTTAATTGCTGATAGTATGTCTATAATTTAAGAGGGATGGAATAGCAATAATCAATACGTTAGCATTTTTATGGGTCAACCTGATAATTCTATTCTAAATGGACATACAATGTGTTATATTGATAAGTAGATTATGAAAATTTCATTTTAACCTAAACTCGCGAGTTAACGATACGATGGAAAATGACACACGATCAGAAAATACCTCATCAAGTCCTTTACCGGACGATAGACAATCTAACAAAGATAATACTACAGGTTCACGCTCTCTCTATGAAAGTGCTAAAGACGCGTATTCAAAGATAAAATCATTTGTAAATAAAGTGCAAAACACAACTTCAAACAAGGATGAAAATAAAGATAGTCCAGAAGCACAAGCTAAAAAGAAAGAAAACTTTACCAATACGGTTTCAAAGACAATTTTTGAAAAAATTGCAGAATGTTTAATGAAATTACTATTAGGTAATTCAAAAAATACCGTAGCCATAAAAAATGATCAAGATCAAATTGAAAAACTATCATTGGAAAATTTAGGCGCTGATCCCAAAGAAAAGTTACGAGAAAAATTAGAAACTTGTTTTAATAATAACTATGACGATGTTTTAACGACATTAGTCGAGAATGTAAATGGCAATACTAATCAAGCAACTAACGAGTTAGCCAGCAGTGTTGCTTCAGATGAACAATTACTAAACAATGTTAATGAATGGCAAAATTCATTAGCCCCATCCAATACCAAAAGACTAACCATGTAACAGCCTGTAACGGAGCGCGTAGCCTGGAACGGAGTGTGATGTAGCCTGGAACGGAGCGCAGCGTAGATCCAGGATCAGAATATTAAAAAAACTTCGATCCTGGATCTCCGCTGCGCTCCGTTCCAGGCTACGTCTGCGCTCCGTTCCAGGCTACGGT
>JAHCLG010000033.1 GCA_026125385.1 Legionellales bacterium | reverse complement strand
AATATTAAAAAAACTCCGATCCTGGATCTCCGCTGCGCTCCGTTCCAGGCTACCTACGCTACGTTCCACGCTACCTACCTACAAATTTTCGGGTAGGCGAAAGATGACTAAGGCGTTAGAGGCAAAAGGATTTAATTCGCTATCCGTGGTTAGTAAATATTTTGCAGAATCGCCATTTAAATCAAAGGTGACGATAAATTGTTTTGGGTCATCAGTTTTTTCAATATTCATGTTAGCGAGTAATTTAAAAAAACCCCACGGGCCATCATAACTTTTATTAGATACATTTCCATTAATATCAGTAAATTTTAAAATAGCGGCTGGTGAATCCGTTGCAACATTCGGCCAAATTAAATTTTTAGCTGTGGGGATCTGTTGATTGGAATAATTTAATGTTTGCCCATCTAATGAAAATTCAAATTTTTTCACAATTGGTTCTATCGCAATCGGTTGTAAGCCAAAAGTGACATGCAAACTTGTATCGCCATTCGGAAAAAACATTTGCGCGATAAAGGCCGATAGTTGCAATTGTAATAAATTAGATTTATCAATCCCAATCGTATCGCCATCAAGGGTGACTAACTCCCATTCTTTGCCAGAAGTATTAATAAAAGGCGCTAAATAGTCTAAATAAAATTGTCCTAATAACCCATGAGGATTAAAAAAGGTGGAAAAGTTATTTAACGATACTTGGAGCTCGGCATTAATCGCTAAAGGATAACGATCATATAAATTTTGCTGATAAAACCTCACAATGGATTTTTGCCATTGTTGATTAATATAATCATGCGCCTCTGCGACTAATAAATGCCAAGTCATACTGCGAATTTGTTGTACCCACGCAGCAATCGGTTGTGGCAATTGTTTTTCTTCAATCGCTAAATCGTGCAAGGGATCGTTGCCATTCGTTAAAAAACGATTTTTAACTAACGCATAACTGAGTACTGGAGGTTGTGGACTTACAGTAATTTTTTGTAACTCGTTAACCACGGTGTGTAAATTATTTGTTAACTGCTGTGCCGCAGGGCTGTGTGAAAAATTCAATAATTGTTGTAAATTATCTGCAAATGTCGCATCAAGATTTTTATCATTTAGTAAAACTTGAGTATTATCGTTGATGATTTTAATGACTTGTTGAAAACCCGACTGTGTATCGCTGAGTGCTTTCGCGGCGTTAATTGCTTGTGATAAAGTTAATACGGGTTTAAGCTCCGTGCCATAAATCACATGCTGCCAGAGAGAAATATATAATTGTTGATAAAAACGCTGCGCGTCTTTGGCAACGAGCTGATATTGATCGGGACTAATAGTATCGTTTGGATTTTCTCCCAATACCCAATTACCACTTAATGCCTCTTTAGCAGCCGCTTGAAAATCTTTTTGCATTAATTTTTCATAACCCAAGCGTGTGTAAATAAATGGAA
The DNA here is from genome assembly GCA_026125385.1 of Legionellales bacterium. Classification (NCBI taxonomy): domain Bacteria; kingdom Pseudomonadati; phylum Pseudomonadota; class Gammaproteobacteria; order Legionellales; species Legionellales bacterium. The sequence continues at coordinate 23,717 of JAHCLG010000033.1, read as the reverse complement.
TTTGCGCATAAGGAGTAATGAATAAATCTTGATGTTCAGACAATAAGCTTAACGGTTTACCTTGAACACGCTGTGTTAAAATAAGTAAACACCGTTGCGGATAAGTCAGTTGATTGAGAAGTTTTTGACCGGTATCAACGAGATGTTTGTCTAGCGATGGATTTGAAAATGAAAGTTGAGCTAATTGATTAATATAGTTATCGATATTAACTACAGAAATACCTTGAGCAGTTAATTGTGGGTTTAACCAATTTAGTATGGCTTGAGCTGAATAATACTTAGAATTATTTAACATCAAATAAATAGCCAATTGTTGATAAATCAATTGCGGATTACGCACATCTACGCTAAATAACTGTTGATGAGCCAGTAAACGCAAATTTGGCAACAGTTGATTAATTAACGTGAGCTGATAAATTTTTTGAGCTTGTTGTTGCAAGCTGGTTAAACGAGTTTTACCAAAATGAGAATAGGTGGAATTATTTAACTGTTGGATAACTTGGGTGATGGCATTTAACGCATTTAAACTTTGGTTTAAATCGCTAGAGGATTTTTGAGAGAGCTCATCAAATTGTTGTAAATGAGTTTGCGCTTGATTAACGCTTTGAGTTGTGATGCTTAAACCTTTAGCACAATACCAAGCCAAGGTTATCATCGCACAGGTTGACAGCGCATAAGCACTCACTCTCCGCCAGTCTAGCCAATCCCTCACAGCAAATTGTGAAGAAAAATTCACGCGCTGTGGAAAAATCGTTTCATGAAATAAACGATGTGAAAAATAGGGTTTACTTTCGTTATGATGAGTGATTAATTGCCGAGGCGCTAAAGCAAACGCTTTGCTTAAAGGTTCATACAAGCGATCAATGACTTGGCCTGAGTTATGGGAACTCATGAAATAAATCCCTTGCAGCGCAACCTTTTGCGTTAATAAACATTCACTGAAGAGACGCTGAGTAAAATCAACGATCAATTCTTCAAGACTTTCAACTTGCAAAGGAAAATCTTTAATTAAACAGCGTTTGTGTAAATCTCTTTCTTGATGCAGGCGCCAAATTAAACGATCATTTAATTTTTTTATGAGTTTGTGAAATTCGTCTTGGAGATAACGAGAAAAATTATGTTGAGTTAAACGTGCTGGATCGCAATGCAATCCCCAAATTTGCTGACGTTCTTCCCTGCTGTGATCGCCGAAAAATTCGATAAAGCCTGCTAAGACATCGAATTGATTAATCATAAAATAAACTGGGTAACTTGAATGTTGGTATTGATTTAGTAAATGAATATGTTGTTGCAAACTTAGGATTAATTGTTGACGGCGTTCATCGTTAGCCAGCAATAATTCTTGCAGATCCACCACAATCAACAAGCCTTGGCAAGGTTGCGAATGTTTTAATTTTTTGAGCTGTTGCAGGGTTGTTTGCCAAATGGTATTTGCTAACTGATTTTTTTTCGTTAATTGTAACGACTGACTGCTAATGCTGAGTAATATGCTCTGAGTATTAAACCACCAGGTACAAGCTTGATGATGTTGTAATGGTGGATATTGTAATGCACTCACATGTGCAAATTCTTGTTGTAATAAATTTTGGTTGTTTTCATCATTTGCGCCTATCATTAAAAACGTCGAACGCATTACTGCTGGATTATAAAAAAATTGCCACCAGCGTTTTGATCGCTGTAAATAATGTTTGGCCAGTTTAAACAGCTGAACAATGCTTGAAACTTGATTGTTAGTAGGCGTGTTTACAAGCTGAGCTGATTTGTACAAATGCCGATATAAAAAAAATACCGCGAATAATAAATTAAAAATGATAATTGCTAAAACTCGATTACTTAAATTAAGCAATATAGCCTGATGGTTAATAATAAAAAATGGACTGGCTAACCAAATTAAAAGGCTTCCACCTAACGCTATGCAAAACGCCATTATCCACTCAACTCGCGCATGATTATTCATAGCGTATTCCTGTTTATGATTTGCTGTAGATGTTGTTGAAGAGGGGCGCTGCTGACTTGAATCATCACATTAAAACCTACACACAAGATTATTAATAAACTAGCCGTGATCAGTAAATTGCGTAAAGGAGAAAAAGGTTTGCGTTGTTTTAAGCAATGTTGTGCTGGTGGAGGAAGTGAGAGATTTTGGCTAAATTCACCGCGTTGCATACGAATTAGATGATAGAGTTTATCCATTAATTCGCTGCGTTTTGCTACACCTTGTTCGGCAAAACGGTATTTACCAAAAAAACCCACGCTCAGACTTAAATACATTAATTCGATAATATCAATATAGATGACGGCATCTTGGCACAAACGATTTAAAATGGTGTAAAACCGTTCATCGGCTTCTGCATCGTGTTTAAACGTAGCTAATAAACGATATTTTCCCCATAGTGTTTCATTTCCCCAAGCAGATTGTAAAATAATTTCGTCAAAGAGCGCGCAAATAACATAACGTGCGACTTGAATGGTTTCACTTTTAATATTCAGTTGTTTGGCGCGTGTGGAAAAAGCACGAATTTCATGAACTAAATCCGCATGTAATTGATGAATGTCGTGATAGTGGGTTTGTAAGTGCAGTTGACTTGCTAAACTTAATAAGGGATTTGCAGCAGTGACCAGGGGATTAATGCCTTGTTTGGCACTGAAGGTTAAGGGGCGATAATAAGCAAAATCAAATTCGGCCTCATCTGTTGCCGGATGATGGCGAAGCCAAGTGCTGGAAGTTTCGTGGTGTTCCATAATTACTGCCCAATAATATCGAAAAAACCGAGCTATTATATTCCTTTATCGCCAATATCGCGACGGTAATGAAAGGCTTCGGCATTTAAATAATTGAGCAATGAATAAGTCGCTGTTTTAGCCTGTGCTAGTGTTTCACCAAAACCACTGACGCATAAAACCCGTCCACCGTTGCTGACGAGTTGTTGATCGACTAATTGAGTGGCGGCATGAAAAATTTTTCCATTATGCAGGGGTTGTTGCCAACCGCTGATAACTTGCCCTTTAGTATAATCTCCTGGATAACCTTTGGCGGCGAGGACAACTCCTAGGCAGGAATTGGGATCCCAGGTTAAGGTATGATTGTTTAATTCACCTTGCAAAGCCGCTTGGCACAAGGCAACAAAATCCGATTTTAAGCGTGGCAATATCACTTGTGCTTCAGGATCGCCAAAACGACAATTATATTCTAAAACAACAGGGCCTTGGGTTTCATCGATCATCAAGCCACAATATAAAATTCCAATATAAGGATTACCTTCAGCTTGCATGCCGCGAATGGTTGGATAAACAATCGTTTCCATAATTTCTTGTTGCAGTGCTGCGGTAATCATGGGGGCAGGGGAGTAGGCGCCCATGCCACCGGTATTGGCACCTTTATCGTCATCAAAAATGGTTTTATGATCTTGTGCGGTAGCAAGAGGGCAGACAAAACGGCCATCACTTACTACCATAAAACTCACTTCTTGACCGCGGAGAAATTCTTCGATAATAATTTTTGTTCCGGCATCACCAAACGGTTGCTCATTAAACATATTATCAAGGGTATTATAGGCTTCTTGTTTAGTGTGAGCGATGACGACTCCTTTGCCGGCAGCAAGTCCATCAACTTTTAATACTAAAGGTACGTTATGTTCTTGAATGAATTTTTCAGCCGCAGCAATGTTATCAAACGATCCAAATCGTGCAGTAGGAATATGATGGCGTAACATAAATTCCTTACTAAACACTTTAGAGCCTTCCAAACGTGCGGCCAAACGACTAGGGCCAAAACAGGCTAAATGATGTGCTTGAAAATCATCGACAATTCCCGCACACAATGGTGCTTCTGGCCCTACAATGGTGAGATCGATAGCATGAGATTGAGCAAATTGAATGAGTGCAGGAATATTCTCCACTGGAATATTAATATTAGAAACTTTATTTTCAAGTTCACATCCTGCATTGCCAGGGGCAACAAAGATACGTTGAACATAAGGAGATTTTGCCACTGTAAATGCTAACGCGTGTTCACGTCCACCCTGACCTATAATTAAAATATTCATTCTTATTACCGTGTAAGATAAAAAAAATCGATCTTAGCGAATATTAGGGCCTTTTGACAATTTTACTTTGCTGGCGGTAAGCTCGTTGATTTTTTTGTGCTGCGCTGCAGAGCATAAAAAAACAACAAGCTAGGTCTTCGCATCGCGAATTGTCAACACGCCCTATAAATTATTGCGATTTTTTTCTAAGGCGTCTTTTAATTCTTGTGCTTGTTGCATATTAACGGGATTGCTCCAAATATTTAACGTATTAAGAGTTTGATTTTTACTCAATGCTGTCGTGAGATTTTCAGCGCCGGCGTTATCAATTTGATTAAAGCTTAATTCTAATGAAGTTAATGTTGTATTATTTTCTAATGCTTTGGCAATAGCATTAGCACCGTGTTGACCAATATTATTGCTACTTAAATCAATGGCAGTGAGAGTGTTTTGTTGAGTAAGTGCAGAAGCTAGCGCATGTGCTCCCTCATCGCCAATAGCATTGCCGCTTAAATTTAGTGTGGTTAATACGGCATTTTCTTTGATGGCTTCAGCGAGTTGAGTTGCTCCTTCATCGGTAATGTGATCGCCACTTAAATTTAATTGTTGTAAACTTCGATTAGTGCGAAGTGCTTGAGCTAATTGTTGAATGGCCTCTTCGTTTAAATTAGGATTAAATCCTAAATTTAAGCTGTTTAGAGTTTTATTTTGCGCCAGTGATTTGGCTAAATCGGTGATAGCATCGGCATTAATTTGATTATTATTTAAATTAAGTGTTTGCAATGCACTATTATGATGAAGCGCTTCCGCCAACGCACTGACGCTTTCTCCGTTTAAATTATTATTACTCAAATCCAGAGATTTTAAGCTGGTATTTTTTGGTAACGATTGAGCGAGTGTTGTGATGCCACGATTATTATCAAGCGTGGAATTTTTCCGCCAGGTATTACTACTTAAATTTAATGTTTGTAAACTGGTATTCGTCGTTAAAGCCATGGCCAAAGCAGTGGAACCGGGATTGCTAATCTGACAAAAACTCAAATTTAAATTTGTGAGGGTGGAATTTTGTTCTAGCGCTTTGGCTAATGCAATCGCGCCAAGATTGCCAATTTTATTGTAGCTGATATTGATTTCGCGTAAATTTTTATTTTTAGCCAGTGCATCTGCCAGTATTTGCATGCCTTTATCAGTAATATTATTATCTTGCAAATTTAATTTCTTTAAAGTGGTATTGTGAATTAAAGCATTAGCAATGGCGATTGCACCATCATCGCCGAGGTTATTTCGGCTTAAATCCAAGCTGATAAGATTTAAATTATTTTCTAAATTTTTCGCAATCAACGCTGCGCCATCCGCACCAATATATTTATACGCCAGTGATACTTCAGCTTGAGAATTCATGGCGTGAAGATAGGGTGTTAAATGTTGTGCTAAACGCGAGTTAGTATCGGGGGTTTTACTGAATGCCGATGGGGAAAAAATAGCCGCTAAAATGAATAGCAAAGAAAAAAACTGTTTACGCATGAGAAAACTCCTTGATTTAATTGAGCACTCAATTCCGTTTGCCCTAATAATCTTTAATTATCGTATATTTCTGCTGTGCATGCCAGTTTTTTAATTAATCGCAGCGCAGCAAAGATCCAGGGTCAGAGTTTTTTTTAATATTCCGATCCTGGATCTACGCTGCGCTGCGATCCAGACTACGCAGTGCGCGTTTAATGTGTTGCCAGGGTTAATGTCTTAAACGGCTTGGATCAGAGCGCTATTCTACTCGTCTAAGCCATAAATTTTGAGCTTTTTACGCAAAGTTCCACGACTAATTCCTAAAATTTTGGCCGCGCGACTTTGATTGCCTCGGGTATATTTTAGAATGGCTTCGAGTAAAGGGGTTTCAACTTCTGAAATTACCATTTCATAAATATTGGCAGGTTTAGCAGAACCCAGTTGCGCGAAGTAGCGTTCAATGGTTTGTTTCACCGTATCACGTAAACGCAAACTAGTGGTTGAGGTGGAAGGGGAGGCTGTGCTGGTTATGATTGAATCTACAGTTTCGATGCTCATGTTCAATATCCTTTTCTGTTAATTGTTGAACTCATTTCCTAGTGTTATTACGGGCGATTCAATTGACTCTTGTAGAAATAGGAATCAAGCGGTTGATTAGCGAAGTTTACCCAGAGCGTGTGCGAAACCTGCAAATCTGAACATCGTTTCCCGGTCTTAAAATTAAAGAAGGGGTAAGCTTAAGTTCGTGGTTACTCTTTCCTATCGTTACTTAAATTAGCAATCTTGTAACGGATTTTATTTACCGTACGAACAATCATTATACCATTGCTCAAACTGTACTCAAGTGCGTATTTCCCCAAATCACGGGTAAGAAGTTCGCTATTGAGAAAATAATTAGCCGATTTTAACGTCGCAAACGCTTTTATAAAGTAAATTTTACGCAAAATACTATCTATTTAATACAGCCTCGATCAAAAGCCACTCTTCTTGCTGTTGCAACGTATATGCAGAAAAATACGCTTGATAGTGCTGAAGTAATTCCGGCAGTTGCGACGCTAAAATGCCCGATAAGACGATTTTTCCATGCGGGGCTAATAACGATAGAAAAATATCGCGTAACTCAATCAGCGGTTTTAAGACAATATTCGCGATTAGAATATCAGCTGTTATTTCGGGTATATCTTCGGGCATCAGCAGCGTTAAGTGACCGTGAAACTGATTTAATTCATAATTATTTTGGGTAGCGATCAAGGCTTGTTCATCGTGATCAATCGCATAAACAGTCTCTGCACCCAAAGCCAGTGCGGCTAAACTCAAAATTCCCGAACCACAGCCGAAATCCACCACAGTGTGTTGCTGAAGAGATTGTTGACTAAGCCAGTTGAGACATAATGCCGTGGTGGGATGAGTTCCAGTACCAAACGCTAAACCAGGATTAATTTTTACCGTGATACAATCCGGTTCGTTAATATCCACCCAATTAGGACAAATACACAACGGTGGAATTTTAATTGGTTTAAAATCTTGCTGAGTTTTAGTGACCCAATCTTCTTCGGCGATATAATGTAACCAATAATTTTTTACCAGGGTTTCATCCACAAATAATCTTAAGGTAGTTAAAATCATTTCAGGATTTTCTGTGGCATCAAATAAACCGATGACTTCGACTTGATGCCATAACGGTGTTTGTTTAGGATTAGGCTCTAACAACGGCTGATCGGCCGCGTCTTGCAGCGTGACAGCTTTAGCTCCTGCAAAACTCAAGGCATCACTCAAATGTTCGGCATGTTGATCGGTTGTGTTAAAATGAATACTTAACCAGGTCATAGGATGGGCACCATGTATAAATTAATGTTAGCGTTACTCATGTTTTTTATAATCCAACCCGCATTTGCCTTGGTGGATTTGAGTGGGGATGATAACACTAATTCTTCTTCGCAACCAAACGCACAACAACCAACGGCTACCAGCCCCGATGGCGTAAAATGGGGACGTACGATCGTGATTGTGGGCGATGAAATTAAAAGTGGCGATTTTGTGAATGGCTCGCTCGGCAAAGGCATGGATTTAGTCGATAACCTGCGTTTAAATCAATTTTTATCCGCAGCACAACCCACGCAAACCTTTAGCTGGCAAAATAGTAATACCCATTTTCAATTCACAGCGACCGCCGGTGACTATGTCGAAAACCCAAACATGTCGTGCCGCAAATACACTATCGTGGCATTTATTCCTAATAAATCTAGTTTCACAGGCACGGCTTGTAAACATCAGGATGGTAGTTGGGTATTGTTGGGGTAGCTCAAGATTATTTTTACCGCTCTACTAGGGCGTGTTGACAATTCTACTCTGCTGGCCTATCTCGTTGATTTTTTGTGCTCCGCTGCTCATTTACTTCGTGTAAACTGCGCGCTAGTGCTCAAAAATCAACAAGCTACGTCTCAGCATAGCGAATTGTCAACACGCCCTATAGTGAAATAGTATCATCTCCATTATCAAGCGTGATCTTATATCCGCAAGCTCGCGAAATGTTAATGAAGTTACTTAATTTGATGTCTTCTTGTTTCCCACTGCGTAAATTTTGGATCACTGTAGGTGATAACCCAACTTCTTTTGCAAGGGAGCGTACAGAATGTTCATCACCCTGCATAAAGGCACAAATAATTTCAGAAAGTAAGAAAGTTTTATATTCTCGATTAAATTCTTTCTTAAAATTAGGGTTGCTCATTTCACGGTCAAAGGTTGATCGTTTACTCATAATAATCACCTCGTTTTACTCTAACTGTATAATCATTTTTAGCGTTAAGTGCGCGCTCTTTTTCTAGTTTAGGTAACTTATCTTGTTTTTTTCTAAATGCATTCGTAATAATAATTTTTTGCCCTTCAAAAAAGAAACACAAAAAACGATCGGGTTGTGGCTTAAAAGCAAATATTTGATCACCTTCATTACGAAATTTGGTGACATTATTAATCACACCAGAATCTCCCATACGTTTGAATAATTTTAACACGGATATTTTTTCTTGTTGATCAAGCTGATTAAAATAATCAAATGCTGAACTTTTTTCGTTCGCATTGTAATACCATTCAATCGTATAAGCTTCGCCATCATAGGCAACGTAGTCTAAATATGCTTTCATAGTTAAATGTAACACTAAAGTTGCACAAATGCAAGTTTTTGTTGGTGATGGATGATGGCTTTTAATTGCTTGTTTAGTTTGAATAGCATGCCGCATTTAAATTTCTTGAATATTGTTTTGGGCAGAACTATCCGTCGAATCATTTAATACCCACTGCAATTGTTCAGAAATAATTGCTAATGAACTGGCATCTAGATGGGTAGTGTGGGGAAAAATAGGCTTGTGTATTTGCAGCGTTAAATTAAATTTATTACCATAAATATCTCGTAGTAATCGCGGCATTTTTTTATGCGGTGGGAAAATTTCAAAACCGCCATGGATAGTTATCGGTAACAATGGGGTTTGCGTCTCAATCGCTAACTTAGCAACCCCTTTTTTTAATCGCCCTAATTTTCCTGTTTTGCTGCGCGTGCCTTCAGGAAAAATAAGCATAATATTACCTCGTTTGATAAGCTCTCGCGAAATGTAATAGGCCGTATCGGAGTCTCCATCGCGATCAACTGCAATTCCTCCTAATAATTGCGCAGCATAACGAGTTAGGAAATGATCCCAATGCTCTTTTTTAGCAAGAACATGCACCAACTCAAAAGTGGGTTGATCCAATGCACTTAGAAGCCAATAGGGATCAAGATGGGATACATGATTTGCGCAAATAATAAAAGGCGTTTTAGGAATATTTTCTTGCCCCAACAATTTCATTTTCCAGACGCATTTTGAAAATGAATGAAAGACGCGAAGACTATACCAAGCAAGACGCGAGCGTTTAGAGGTAATTTTTTCAAGATCTATTTTATGTGTCACTGTGTTAAGAGCATTGGATGAAAACTGCTGGTGATTTAATCCTTCAGCGAGCGCCAGTAAATGAGGAAGTTGAATTAATTCACTCATCGTTATCACTTGAGAAAATTTTTCATTAATAAAGGAAACCAGCTCCATCGCAATTAATGAATCAATACCCAATTCTATTAAAGGTCTATCAATAGCCATCTCACTTTTTGGATTACCTGTGAGTTCAGCCAGTTTTTTAGTGAGTGTTGATACGATAACTTGAAGTTCTGGCGATAATTCATAATTTTGTTCTGCTGTATTTAAGTGAGATTGTGCTAATAATTGTTTTCTCAATTCATGTCGTCGGATTTTTTGGGTAGAAGTTTTGGGAATGTGGTTAACAAAATGTATTTTCTGCACACGAAAATGTGAGGGTAAGATATTATTTCGCGCTAGTATCTCAGATTCAATTTGTGGCTTTACCGCTGCTAAAGCACCTGAATTTTCAATCACAACAGCCAGGTGAATTGTTTCACCAAAGGAATTTGGTTCAGCAATGCCAACAATCGCTAATTCATTAACTAGGGGTATGCCGTTAAAATAATGTTCAACGTGTGTTGGTGATATTTTTTTTCCGCTGGCGGTAACAATAATTTCTTTTATGCGGCCCGAAATATGTAAACAATTTTTAGCATCATTGAATGCCAGATCGCCGGTTTTGAACCAACCCTCTTCGAAGGCTTCTTGTGTGGCTTTTTCATCTCTAAAATATCCTTTAAATAAACAAGGCGATCGAATAGCTAATTCGCCAACCGAACCCTCTTCTGAGGTGGTGAGGATACGCCATTCAGTTGTATAAAATGGGCGTCCAATATAATTGTTGCCCTTATGCCATTGATCATTAACAAATATGCCACCACACGTTTCTGTTAATCCATAGCCATTGTATAGAGGTAATCCCATGGCGCAAAAATCACTAAAAATTGTATCGTCTAACTTAGCACCACCACATAAAAGTATTGTTATTTTTCCGCCAAAACTTTGATGAATAGCATTAAAAAAAATCCTTCCTAAATTCAGTTTAAAATATTTAAGCGTAAATTTATTTATCGCTAATAAAGTAAAAAATATTTTACGAGTAAAATATGATTTTTTTTCTATTTGACTCATAATCTTGCGGTGAAATAAACTTAAAAATCGTGGCACAACAATTATCATGCTAGGACGGATCTGTTCTAATAGACTTGTTAATGTGCTGGGATCAAAGCGCGGGATTAATGTGTTTTTTATCACATTCAGAAGACTTGGTATAACCCAATTGCCTAAACAAAATATATGAAACAAGGGTAAAAATGTTATCGCGGTGAGTTTATGGTCATAGTTAAAAACCTTTTTAGAATCCGCCATATTATTCAAAATAGCACTGTGCGTGATTAAAACACCCTTATATTGCCCTGTGGTGCCAGAAGAAAATAAAATAAAGGCAACGTCTTGGTCGCAGTCTTGAGTCGTGGGTTTGTTGGGATTGACCTTGCTTGAGAAATGCGCAAAATCTTGCAGTTGCTGATCAAGATCAAGCACCGCAATATCACTGCTTATTTCATGGGTGAGCTTTGATAGTAGTTTTTGCGTGGTTAAAATAGCGCGAGCGTCAATTCTTGTAATTAACTCTATAGTATCTTTTGCGGGTAGTGATGGATCAATTAATACAGCCGTTGCTTTTATCATTAACACAGACAAAAAAGCAATAATCGTGTGAGGATGAGTTTCACCTAAAATAATACAACGATCGCCTGGCTTGATACCTGCGTGCACTAATCGTTCTTTTGCCAGCAAACAATCCGTTAAAAGTTCTTGATAAGTCCAGCTACGTTTATCATCCTCAGATTCAACTTGCAAAATAGTTTTATCTTTAAATTGTTGGCTGACCCTTATAAACACTTCTTCAATACGAGTATTATCATTTAACATTATTTTTTTCTCCGCGAGTAACGTATCGGGAATTCAATAAAATAAGTAGAATAATACTGGCTAAGGAAATAAATAATAAAGCAAGACTAAACAAGAAAACGCTATTAATAGCGAGCATGCTAAATAATATACCGCTCAAAGCAGTAAAACTGGTTCTCACCAGTGAAATAATCGATGAGGTAGTATTAATATTTAATTGTCCAGTGGACATCGTTAAATTTATGGCATTCGCAACCGTCATGCCATAACCAAACATATAAAAAATTAAGCCTCCCATCACTACATAGGGATTGCTGGCATAGAAACTATAAATAAAAACACTGATGCTGGAGAAGAGGCTACACGCTAAGCCAATTTTTATTGCATACATGCTATTTTTTTTAATGGCGATCCATTTGCCATTAAAAATTCCGATGACATTGCCTAATGAAATGATGGCAAAGGCAAGACCTAATTCTGCATTGCTATAATTCAAAACATAATGCATTAAATAAGAACCACACACCACAAATAATGATAGTGAAGAGGATAAGAAACCCAGGATGAATAATAAAAGTCGTAGACGTGTCGTTGAAAATAATTGTTTATAAGTTTGAAATAGGGTCAGTGTTTGGTTTTTTGTAAGATGATCCGCCGGTAATTTCAGGGCACAAGCGATACTCAATAACCCCAGAAAAAACAGCATGACAAAATTAGCACGCCAATTATATAAAATGAGCATACCTCCTAGCAGTGGCGCAATGACGGGAGAGATTATGGATAAACTCGTTAAATAACTATAACTGGATAAATGTTTTTCTGCGTGGGTATGCTCATAGATAAGTGAATAAATAATCGATTGAGGTAAACCACAACCCACTGCTTGTAGTACACGGGCGGTAATCAATAGAGTGAAATTTGTTGTTAGTGTACTGAGCAGCGAAAAAGCAGTAAAGCAAACAGCACCTAAAATAGCAATGCCGCGTTTATCCATATGTTTTCGTAAAACAGGCGAGAAGATAAAAGCTAATAATATCCCAAAAAAATAGGCGTTTAATACCAGTTGAGCAGCAAACGGAGAAACTAAAAATTCGCTCTTAATATTCGGAAGACTGGGGATAATAATATAATTAGGTAAATAATAATTAATAACCAGCAGGGTTATATTGCCCAGCAAATAATTCCGTTTCATAAGGCGATCCACATGTTTGCTTTCCTTAGCAAGGCATTACACCGCAAAAATAGGTTATTTAAATTGAGGTTGATACAGCGATTATTTCTAAAAAAGTTACCGAATGTTTAACATAGCGTAAAATCACTCCTAATTCTAGACGACCAACACATAAAATAGGCATTTGTCGGCAAAAAGGAGACGAATTTTGATTTGTGATAAGTTCTAAGGTATTTAATGTGTGGACAGGACTATGTCAAAGGGTTCGGTTTTCAATCTTGACAAGTCTCAGATAGCGCAATAATATTTCTCAGGGCTTTTAAGACGTAATTCTAACCATTAAGTTTAGATTTTATACCGCTTTATTTACTCTCCATTGCTTAGAGATACCTTATTTCTAATCAGAAATTTATATCTACATAAAGGAAGATAATTTAATGTTTTACTGTAAGAGAATTATTGAATGACGAAAAAAATCAAAGCTCATAACAATTCAAATCGTACGACCTAATGTTTAGGTAACTAGTAGTAATTTATTAGGACAATATCTACAACATAAGCAGTTCAATCTTAGACTATTTAGAGGTATCAACGATGGGAAAATTCAATAAGACATTAAATAATGGATTAAGAATTATATTTACTTTAACCATTGCATTATTTTTTTCTTTATCAGCTTATGCCATAGAAAATAATCAAGTAAATCATCCGCTATTTGGAATTATTATCCCACTACCAGAAGAAAGCCTCTTCCTGAAAAAAAATATTTCCCATGAAAAAAATTTAAATATTAATGGTATAACTTATCATATAGGAACAATCAATCATAAAAATATTGTATTCGTTAATTGTGGGTTAGGTAAAGTCAATTCTGCAATAGTTGCCACCCGTTTAATTAGAGATTTTCATCCAGATTTAATTTTAATGGCTGGATCATCGGGAAGTATCAGTCCTTATTTAAAAAAATTTGACGTCATTGTTGGAAAAAAGGTGGCTAATGTGGACATGGGAGAGCTCACAAAAAATGGTCCTCAATTTAAATTTGATGGAGGATTATATAACCCGCAAATAAATGCAACGTTACCGATCACATTTAATTTAAGTGACAAGCTGGTTAAATTAATCAATCAACTGACTCAGTCAAATAATAAAGATTTTTCAAGAATAGTGTTGGGTAAAATTGCAACTAGTGATGCACTCCCTAATCCACCATCGCAAGTTAGTTTATTGCGTGAAGATGGTTTTGATGTCATCGAAATGGAGGGCGCATCGCTTATGCAGGTTTGCTGGTTATTTAAAACCCCCTGTATGGTTATTCGTGGTGTAAGTAATAACATGTCCGAACCAATCACTAAAAAAGATATAACAGTTTCTGCAGAAAAAGCATCAAAAATTTTAATTAATGTTATTTTAAACTATACTTCGTGAACTATTTTATAATTTTACTGAAGCTGGTTTAGCACTCGCAAAAATTCTGTTCAAGCTAACTCGAAGAGTTATTTGTCGCCTAGCAACTTTGGGTAGAGTAGTTTCGCCAAGAACTCTTGCCGATAAGTGTAAGATTAGACATCGTTTATTTAATTAGACTATAATCGCCCAATTAAATAATGCGCCACTTCAAGCAATGTTAAGGAACACCCCGTGAAAAAAATTATTTTTTCCCTACTAACAATCTGCTATGGATTAAGCACTGCATTTCAAGCATACGCATCAGCATTACCGTTAAATAAAATTCAGTTGCCACCCGGTTTTACCATCAGCGTTTATGCCACCGTACCCGGTGCTCGTTATATGGCGTTGGGAAAAAATGGCGTGGTATTTGTGGGCACTACCGGTGTCGGAAAAGTTTACGCCCTTATTCCAAATCAACAATTCACTCAAGCTAAAAAAACCTTAGTCATTGCCGAAAAACTGCGTGCGCCGAATGGTGTTGCGGTGTTGGACGATAATTTATACGTCGCTGAAACTCAACGTATTCTGCGATTTGATAATATTACTGAACATTTAGAGCATCCTCCAAAACCTAAAACCGTTTACGATCACTTGCCAGACAAAGATTGGCATGGCAATCGCGTCATCCACTTCGGCCCCGAGGGCAAATTGTATATTAGCATCGGCATGCCGTGTAATACCTGTGATTATCGCGGCAAAGACGATCGTTTTGGCACCATCATGCGTTTATCACCTAATGGCAACGATGCCGAGATTTTCGCCAAAGGCATCCGCAATTCCATGGGATTTGATTGGCAACCCGAGACGAATGTTTTGTGGTTTTCCGACAATGGCCAAGACATGTTAGGCGATAATATTCCTCCCGAAGAAATCAACCGCGCCCCACACGCCGGTATGGATTTTGGTTTTCCGTATTTTTACGATAATAATCATCCCTACCCCAATTATGAAAAACATTCCCCAGACGGCATAACACCCACCACCTACGATATCCAAGCACATTCAGCCCCGTTAGGCATTGAATTTTACCGTGGAAATTTATTTCCAACATCGTATCACCATCAATTATTCGTGGCCGAACACGGTTCATGGAATCGCAGCCAAAAAGTGGGCTATCAAGTGGTGATGTTAAAAATTGACGGCGATAAAGTCGTCGCCAAAGAAAATTTTGCCACCGGCTGGCTACAAGGCCAAACCGTATGGGGCAGACCGGTGGATATATTAACCCTACCCGATGGCGCCTTACTCGTCTCAGACGATTACGCCGGAGTAGTCTACCGCATTACCTACACCGCGAGTTAACCTAGATCCATAGCCTGCAACGGAGCAAGCCGTAGCCTGGAACGGAGCGCAGCGGAGATCCAGGATCAGAATCTCCAAAAAAACGATCCCCAAATTGAATAAAATCCACCCCTCCACATCGAAAAATAAAATGTAAACGAAGTTGATCCTGGATCTCCGCTGCGCTCCGTTCCAGGCTACGGTTCGCTCCATTCCAGGCTACACTCCGTTCCAAGCATTTGCGTTCCAACCCCTGCCTAAATAAGACAAGAAAACCTATAAACTATCAAAATTTTTACTTGTCCAGAGCAATTGTCTCACAACCTTAAGCTTTTAAGCGTATATTTTATGGTAGAGATACCAGCTTTAGCTTGTGAGAAAAACGAAAAAATCCCCCAAGCTAAAAATCGCAAGGAGCACTCATCGCGTAAGTAGACTGGTCACCAGGACCAACACAACATCAGTTAGCAGGAGTGTCGATATGTTCCAGATCAGAAATAAGGAAATATCATCCAAGCGAGCCTTCACAATGCTCCTTCTGCTAATGCGCGCGCAAAATCAATTAATGCCATTTTTAACTTCTTGCATGGCGTTACCTATTCGATATTTATTCATTGACGTAAAACGATTGGCTATTCAGATGAGAGGGGTGGAGTATGCCTAACGGTGATAGTAATGGTGGAAATAATACAATAAATTCTTCTCATTCCTCACAACAAGAAACAGATGTTAAGGCTATTCATAGTCAGTTGAGTAATAGATCGCTTTATTCTCTAATGGCCTCCTCGGCAGATCCAAATCTAGAACGAGTAAAACTTATTACTTTACAAAATGAATTAAATAATAGACATCATGAGTGGACACACGATTATGATTTGGATTACTTAATCAGAGGGTTTATTACAGATAAAAACTTAATATCTAATAAAAACTTAATAACTAATGGAGAACCAGTACTTGCTCAAGGTCTTGTTATTTTTCCACATTCGTCTTCGTTACTAGATAATAGAGATTTAAGCTTTGTGGTAACTAAATTCAATCTCGGCAAACAGAGTAATTGTAATTATTTAGTGTTGCCTCGTTGGAAAAATGATCATTGGGTATTACACATTCGTGAAGTAATTTGCGACGATGAAACCCCTATTGCCACTGATACTGCTAACACTAACACTTTACATCCAGCGCAATCAGTAGCGGATTCACCAGCTAATGAAAATAATTCCTCGCCGAAAATTGCTGTAAATGAAGGGTTAAAATTTTCGCTAGGAGAGACCATCACATGGGATCCTTATATTAAAGGTGGGCAATCAAGAAGTAACGATATGTTGATTCATGATAGCTGGAGTTGCGGCGATTGGGTTATTGCTTGCTCAGTGTTTCTGCAGTTAGGAATAATCACGGTACAGCATCTTAGCTCATGTGAAGAATTATTAAAAGTATTGCAAAATAAATTAGAAGAATTGGCAAAAAATAATCAGGCAATAGATAATAATACATCCTTAGAATCTTTAGAATATTTTCAAATAGAATTAATTAAAGCGTTTATTTCTGGATTAGCACTCAAAGGCTCGAAAAATAACTCATTCGCTCTTAGAGTCGCACTTACTCGTTTCTTAGCGTGGAAAGTAACACAAGAGCTTCCTGAGAATGCTGATATTTTAACCCCAGAGTGGATTGAGAATTTTAATTTTATTGAATATCAAACAACAGCACAACCTGCATTTTCTTCTTATCGTCGTCCACTTCCACTTGTGATCCCGGATGACGCTCATCAAAATTTAAACGCCTTAACTTTAGTCGAAGCAGATAGAGATGATTCATTCCAAAAAGAAAGCCCTAAGTCAGCTCTTCAAATCTTCAGTCCACCTCCTAGCACTAGAGTGAGTTCATCCAATAGTAGCCCAAGCAAAAATGATGATAGCCCAACAATAAGCGATAGTAACTCGTTAAGCGTTCAGAATAGTCCAGTTTCGTTATCATCATCATCATCATCTCCGAAATTATTTTCCTTTTTAAGTGATTCACCTGCTAGTCCAAAAGGTATTCGGTCAAATAGAAACTTATTTTTTCATGCTTGGGCTGATTTATTCTCTGAAATTAGTGACGATACTCTTGAACAAATATATTTTGAAGTAACTCTTGACGATAATGATAGAGAATGTCTTCAAAAAATAATAAATGACTTAAAAAGCTATATAACTTCATTACAAAAATCAGAAGAATCAGAAGAATCAGAAGACTCAGAAGACTCAGAAGACTCAATAAATCAAGAGCTATTATTATTAGTAGGAAAATTAGAAGACTCATTAAAATCTCAAGATAAAGCTGCGGAACCGCAATTAAATCTAAAAATTTTAAAATCGCTTTATAACAATTTAATTGATGCGTATGAAGATGATTCAATTACTAAATTACAAGATTTATTAGAAAAGCTACTTGCAGGGAAAAGATTTAGTCAGATTGGTAGTTTATATCTAGATGCTTACAAAAAGAGTAGTGACAATTCTAAAAGTAATAAGAAGACATTTGGCATAGGAGAAAGCGGAGATAATAGCCAAAAAGATCAAATAAAAAAATTAATCCTAGCTAATGCCAACAGAATTGGAAAAATCAATGGTAATAGGAAAAACTCATATGAAGCTGACGAAACAATATTACTTAGTCATCTTGATGAAATTTTCAGTTATATCAAAATGAATAACTCAAGATTTCGTCCTAATAAAAAACGCAATTTTGATTCCGATTTGCTGATGCATTTATACGTAGAAGTTCTTAATGGGAATACGCAAGCACGATTTACCATATTAAATGTATTAGATCAAATTAAAAAATCTATTGAAGACGAATATTGGCTTTTGAATCCAGAAGGGGGATTTTTCTCTCAAGGAAGTCAGTTATATAAAATTGTCAAAAAAGCTATTGAAGATCTTCAAGCATCAAATAGGGCTCTTTTAAATGAATCTTCCCAAAATGCTCCTGCTGCTGATTTCATAGCGGATAAACTTATTCTTAACTCTCAACAGTCAGGTAAAAACATACTATCGTCACTCTCTAATGAAAATAAACGTGATATTAGCCCTGCAGAAAATTTAGAGTTAGTCTTTGGTTATAATGATGAAACTAGTAAAGCTAATTTCTATAAGACAATACAAAGATTATATTTTCATAAAGGTGGGAAGAATGGATTATTTGTTCAATTCAAAAGTAAGTATGGTGATGATAAATTAGATAAATGGTTTAATTCTATTGAAGGATTTGAGAGACAACTTAATTCAGATAACGTTGACACCTCTTTAGATTTAAATAATCTATTTTTAGATAATGATGTTCAAAATATTGAATTATTGAATAACCATCTTGCAAAATTTATTAATGAAAATGAGGTCGAAAAATTATTAAATAATTCTTTTCTGGAAAAATATATTGATGCGTTAGCTCAGAACAATAAAATTTTCTTGCAATTTACAGACCAAATAGAAGCTAGAGATAATGCTTTAGGAATCAGCATTCAATCCCAGCTAATTAAATTAATTAATGAAAATGATATTTTAAATTTAGTTGCTTTATTAAAGAATCACGGCCAAACTCTTTCAAAATTCTTAAACAGCCAAAAGATGAATGAACTTAAAGGCTATATTAAGAAAGTTATTGAAGTATGGTGCAATCAAGAAAAGTACGGTTTAGTTAGAGGAATAAGTGATAGTATAAGTCCATCAATAGAAAACTATTTAGATGAAAACGACATCTTATCAGTTATTGTTGACCATATAAATAAGCCTAGTTCGGATGAAATATTAACTAATTTTCTGAGGAGCTTGTCAGATAATTATAATGAAAAATTGAAAAATATAATTCTATCTCCAACTGAAGATTTATCTGTAGAAGAAGATGTTCTTTTGTGTATATTGAAAAATAGTGCTAATAAAGAAAGTTTGCGAGAGGCTGCTCACCAACGCATTTGGGATTCGATGCTTAATAGTTCTATGAGTATTCAGGAACGCGAAGCGTTGTTTAAGTCTTATAAAGAATGTTTAGATCGTAGTGAACTTTATATTGTATCAGACATATCTGAAATTATTACAAAAGATGAAGTGCAGGACCGACTTATTGATAATTTACTTAATTTAGCTTTTGAGAATCAGTGGAACGAAGAACTATCGAAGTTATTTGATATTAAATTATTTGATTATTTATTCTCTTTCATGAATGCGGAGGAGTTTGCACAAGATTTTATAGAAAAGCTATTATATAAAGTAACGCCTAAAATCGTTGCTTGCGAAATGAGTAAAGGGACGGAAGTTTCTACAGGAGCTACAAAAGTTATTATGAGTGAAAGCGCTATTAATTTAGCTACAGTGTTTAAACATATAATTACCAATGTTGAAAAATCTTTATGCAATAAAAGGACAATTACTACAATCTCTCCAAACGCTAAGGTAAGACAAATTATTGATGCTGCTTCCATAAAAAAAATTAAGTTATTTTCTGCTTATTGCCTTCAGTGCTCTAATCAAACAACTAATCAAACAACAAGATTGGGGCAACTTCTATCACAACTTATACCTGAAGCATCACTCAAGATGATGAAGCAGCATGAAACATCACCTCAGAAGATGGCGCAACACCGCCTAACAGAAAAAGCGAAGAAGCAGCTTAAAACGTCATTAAGTGATGCTGTTGAATCATCTTTTATCATCAATGAATTAAATTTACAACTGAGCTTTTCCGAATCAAGATCAATATTTGGTAATCCAAATTCTTCGTGTAATAAAAATGACTTTGAATCGAATGTTGATAAACTGATATCATATATAAAAAAACCTGAGGCCACATTCCCAAAAGATATTTTTAATCGTTTGAATATAGTTTTAGGAACTTTTTTCGCTGAAATTCGACAACTAGAACTCTATATTAACGGTTCAATAACCCGTCCACCATCAGTGCATTATTATGATAATGCATTCAGTGGCTTAAGACGCTTAATTAGCTTGGAAGCTAGTAAAAATGAAAATAGAAAAACTAATTTGCTTACAGTTATTATAACCGATAAATTGTCAAGCCTGAATCAACATGTATTTTTCAGCGAATTATATACAAAATCTTATATATTTACTGGTAGTAAAGAATTAAATGCCAAGAATAATTTTGACAGTCATAAGCGAAAATGTCACGCCGACTTTTTTGTGATGCGTTATTTAGCGATTAAATATTATGGTACTGAGGCTGACTATCAATCGTTATTACCTCATCGAATCAAAATGATAGTATGTCAATATTTTCGTCATGGCGTCCATCATTTGAAAAATGCACCACCCATGCGTTTAAATTTAATTGAGCGTTTAGCAAAAATAGAAGGTTTAACAACCTCTTTGACAGATTGGTTAAGTTTAGATCGTCCTATTCAATACGAAGCGCATTGTGCTTTAAATTTACAAAAAAAGTTTAGCTTGTTTGATGAAGTCTTGCTGACATTCGAGGATTATTTATTAACTCCTCCTAGAAATAATGATAAAGACTCAATGCTCGAAAAGTTATCTAAATTAGCTCACTCAACGCAAGATCAAACAAAGCAAGATCAAACAAAGCAAGATCAAAAATGGGAAAGTCTAATAATAATATTAAATGGAGCGCCAAAAAATCAAGATTCAACAGTAGATTCAAATCTTGGTGCGTTAATTTGTATGGCGGAATCAGCCTTAGAGTCTAACGGTTCTCGTGAAGCAATCACATTAAAATTAATTGAAAAAGGATATTTTGAAGAAGCTACTCGTCAACTAACGATTTTGGAATACACCGCAAGGATGTTAGACAGCGGTTTCGCGCTTTTGCAGTTTGACGAAAATGATTTAGCTATATTGAAAAAAATTCCCAATGAGAGGTGGGTAGCATTAAGTAATTTCAGCGAAGAATTATACAAGAAAATTCAATCACTTAATTTTGAGCAGGGGGCGTGTAAAGAGACTTCATTTTCTGCTGACGAGATAAGCTTCCTTCGTAAACTTTTAAACGAAAATGGCAATGTAGCTCAAAGTGCGAAATTTCTGATAGATAGAACTGATTTATCAAATAAATTAAGTGCCGCGATAACAAAGAATTTGAATAAAAATTTTAACCTCATTAATGTTGAAAATATGAGAAAGAGTGGCTTATATGAAAAGCTTCAGGAGTATGAAAATTTTAATGTCTTATTCAAGAATTTAGAACCTTCTATTCAATTTTTCAATTGTTTAGCTCAAGTTTATATTTTCTTGCAACAACCTTCTGTGGAAGATTCTGTAGCTATCACGCAAATACAAAGTTTATTAAAGTTGCTGAGAAATTCTTCCAAAATTAGTTTAATTTTACCGGAGGAATTACTTAAGAAAAATCGGGAAATGTTTGAGTTTATAGTAAAAAATAAGTTGTCACTAGAATTAAAGCGCATTGCTGAAACGGTTTTAAATATATTAACTAAGAATCAGTCAATCAATAAACCTACAGAAACTAATAACTCTACAGATATTACGGAAAGATTAACGGTTCAATCATCTACTCCAGCCATTAATACAATGGAAAATGTTTTATCAGGTGAGCGAGTTATAGCATTTTGTGATGCTAATCCAACTGGCCAAGGGAAAACATGTATTAGTAGTCTAGAAAGTATTCTGAAAGATATAGAATGCAGTATCGCTTCATCAGAATTGAAAAACCTTCAAGATGAGCTATTATGTGCGAATGATAATACATATAGCGACATTATTAATAAACTGGTTGAAAAAGTTAATTCTCGTCAGTTAAGATGGCTATTTAATCATGCAAGCGAGGAACAACGTCAACAATTTAACTCTTCTGTAATTAGCTCTTTTTTTCAACAGATATTTACTGCTCATCCTAGTACAATTAAAATTAAGCTTATAAACTACATGAAATGCTGCTTAGGTTTAATATCAACTTCATTGGCGCATGAAAATATAGGGCAGGTGAGGATTAATCTAGTGGCTGCTTTAGAAACGCAGACCGACGAGTTAATAGGTCAAATTAGAATAAAACTCCAATCTTATTCTAAATTTAAAAACATACTGGATCTAAAGAAAGAATATAATCTAAACAATTTAGATAGTAATAGTTTTGAACAACTTAGTAGTAATAGTCAGTATTTTAAGGATAAGGGTGGTGATCTTGCAATAAAATACACAATAGCTTTAGATATTTATTCACAAATTATCCAAAAACAAACGAATCAGGGTGGTTTTGTTTCAGTTAAAGATATCAAATTGATTATCTTTAATAAAAAAGCTGAATTAGAGGAAGCGCTTGAAGCAAACAAAATTAGCACTGTTGGTAATTTTACTAACATATTGGAGAATATACTTAAATTCTTATCAGAAATTGATACCTCAGAAGAATACTATACGGATGTATATAAAGCCTTAAAACCAAGACATGGTCAAGATTGCGCATCAACTCCCCGAGAACAGGATTGTTTTCAAAGTATCATATCTTCAATTTCAAATGGTGATGCTCTTACTGAATTAGATAAACTGAAAACTCAATTAACAAGGTATCTTGTCGGTTCCCCTGCAAATATTAGTTATGTCCAATCGGAATTGTTAAAATTAATTTTGGAAAAAAAATCGCATACAGCACTTGGATTATATCTGTCGAGTCTTGTCTTTCAATATAATCGCGATGAATCTATTTTAAATGAATTGCCTAAAATGCTATTAGAAGTTATAAATTCTTTTAAAGATTGTGAGCTTACTGAAGATAATTTAACACTTTTTTCGAGTCTAATATACAAAATTAATTGTAACTCCCGAGAAAGTGAAAGGGAATCTTTAAAATCTCAGCTCTTGACAAGTTCGCAAGGTGTAGAGATACGTTTATACTATTTAGTTAATACAGCAATTCCGCAAAAGATAAGCATAATCAAAAGCCATGAAAGTCCTCACCATGAAAATATACAGGAAATCGTAGATGCCTTTTATAATATTCGTCGATATTTAATTGAAATCTTCGGATCAACTTCTACTGATAGGTTAATTCAAAGGAATGGTTATTTTTATAAGTCGATGGAAAAAATTATTGATGATTTTAATAACGTCAATTTGGTTAACATGATAAATGCTTTGGGGGGTGTAGAAAATAATTCAAAAATGCTATTCTTATTTTTATGCCAGATTCATCAGCAAAAGAATGGACTGCTGAGTTCTAGTATAAGAGGTTTTTCTGCTGCGCTTAATAATAAAATAGTTAGAAGTAACTTAATAAATTTATTACGAGAATCAATTAGCCAGTATAATAAAGATCCAAGTGCACAAGTCAACTCAGATCTTTTATGTTCGTTATTGGATTATATAACGAGTTGCGAAAAAAGCAATTTTTTGTCTTCAGAAATTGATACTCTTATTTCAATGTGTGGGGATTTAGCTAGTACTTTTCCTTCTC
>JAHCLG010000032.1 GCA_026125385.1 Legionellales bacterium | reverse complement strand
TAAGATTTGGCGTTGCAAATTCGAAATGTCCACTCGATCACCATCAATGATGGTAATATTACCAACACCTGCTGCCGTCAGATAGTATAATGCGGGAGAACTTAAGCCACCAGCGCCCACACACACGACTCTCGACTTTTCAAGTTTTTTTTGTCCATCTTTTCCAACATTTGGTAATGTAAAATGTCTGGCGTAGCGAGTATTCTCATTGTCTAGAATCATTTTAGATTAACCGCCTGAGATCGGTGTAATAATTTCTACGCTATCATGATCTTTCAAAATAGTGGTTTTATAAAGATGGTGAGGTAAAATCATTTTATTAAGTTTTATGGCGATGGCATTAGGATTGTATTGATTTAGCTGGGTTAAAAATTCATCGATACTCACACTATCATCGATATGAATACACTCATTGTTGAGAAGAATTGTTACAGCCATTAAATGATCCATCAAAGTAATATTGCAGGGTGTCATCATAACAAATTCATTCAATGGTGCAAACACATCACAGTGACAAACTCATGTTAAGCAAAATAGCCTATTAAATTTAATTCTGCCCTGCTCACAGCAATCATCCTGCTGCCTACAATTAGCTTAATGCTAACATAATTTGACATTATATTAACTATAAGCTAACATTATTTAATGTATACGGTTAAATATTCAAGGCAGTCGATCAAAACCTTGCAAAGATTACCGAAGCCCTTGGCCGATCGGATTATGGATAAAATTAAAAAACTCAAACAATCACCCTATCATGATCCTCAAGTCAAAGCGCTGAAAGGTTTGGATGCGTTCCGGTTAAGAGTTGGCGATTGGCGGATCATATACTCTATTAATGAAGGCTGCCTTGAAATTTTAATCATTAAGATTGCTCCTAGAGGAGAGGCATATAAATGAAACATCGTGAATTCCCCGTTCAAATTATCGAGAATAACGGCACACCAGAATGGGCTGTGCTGCCTTATGAAGATTACCTACGTTTGCAAGAAGTATATGAGATTGCACACGACTTAGATCATTTTAAATCTTTGCTGACCAAAGGCCAGGAAGAATTTATACCCGAAGAATATGCTGAGCGTCTTGTGCAAGGTGAAAATGCCATTAAAGTGTGGCGTGAATATCGACAAATAAAACAAGTAGATTTAGCAAAACGTATTGGCGTTAGCACGCCGTATCTTTCGCAACTTGAAAATAATTCTCGTTCACCGAGTATCGAAGTTTTGAAAAAAATATCCATTGCCTTGAACGTTTCAACCGATGATTTAATACAGTCTGATAAGTATTAAATGCTATCAAATTAATACCTCTTAATTATACACGAGGTTTTGGTATCTCATGAATGTTCGCTAACAATGATTAACTGATGGTTGAGCAAATTTGAATATTCTAAGTGAATGGAGCCAAGGTTTTCGCTCCATCCCAGAAAAGACGCCGCTTTAGACAGCTTTTTCGGGGCAGAGTAATGCATCCCTACACTCACATGAGTTTCAAACTCTAAATTAATACTACAACGAGGAATATCAATTTTAGTGATTGTACCTGCAATAATCGGATAATAGCCGCATAGATAGAATAAATCATCACTGATAATTTTTTCAATTTCTATGTTTGCTTCAAGCATTATCATGAGAGTTTCGAAAGAAATTCCTAATTTACGTTTATACAGCTTATTAAGTCCTATACCTGGTTGCCGAAAGTTTGCTTCTAAGAAAATAAAATCATTATTATCACGAAAGAACTCTATGTGCATCACAGCATTTTCCACTTTAAGCAAGCGCTGTATTTGTATCGATAATTCAGTAATAATCTTTTTTATTGCATTATCATCTATTTCCGTGCTTAATAAGGGTAAATTATTAGTGATCATTTTATGATTTGGTGATGAATATTTTCTTGTATTGCTATATTTAACAATTCCGAATTGGATGATTAATTCACAATGGTATAATTCACCTGTTAAATATTCTTGAACAATAAAATCGTCAAAATTTAGATCTAAATTTTGTACAAAATTATCAAATTCACGAAAATTTGATATTTCACAAGTACCTTCCGAGGCAGATAAACTATGAGGTTTAATAAAAAACATGGGGTTCTTGAAGTAATCTGTTAGATACAGATAAGTATCATTTTTATTTAATGGAATAGTTTTAGGGGTTCGAATAAATTTTTTAAGATGCTCATATGTAACATTTTTATTAATTTGGTTCTTTGCTGTAATTTCATTTAAACCCTGAATATTATAAAATTCCCTTATAAATCCAATATCAGCACTCAATCTGTCATTCATGCAACATATGAAATCTGCGCGGCAGTTCTTTATAGCATTTTTCAATTCTTCTCTAGAAAAATTTTTTACTATTAAAGCATTATGATATGGGTTTTTACCACCTTCTCTAACAACTGGGATTACATTTATTCCGTATCTTGATAGGTATTTAAAATCTATCAAGTCATAATGACTTGTTGGATTTACTGCTATAACATTCTTATTTTTCAAACCTTATCTCCATCTTTTTTTTACAAAAAGGAAAACGGTTTAACCATGTAATAATCAACAGCCATTGCTCTAAACTGCTAACATTAATCACTTTATTTTATTTCCAATCGATACTGATAACTTATAAAAATTAATAAAAATGCAAAAACCACCAAAGAATAAAGCAAGTAATGAAATCCAACCATTTTATGGTTAAATAAACTTAAAGTATTAACGGTGCTAATTGCAAGATAACCCGAAATAATTGCAGAAAATCCACTCACAAAGCGACCAAAACCCATCAAGATCCCCTGCAATTGTTTTGGACCTAATTCACCTACCATTGCACTTGAGCTTGGCCCAACCAGTATTTCCCCACAACTAATTAAAAAGTAAACGAGGATTACCCACCAAATTGATATAAGGTGGTGTTGAGCAATATTCGTGATATAAAATAAAGTAACCAACGCTAGTCCACTAAAGAAAACACCTATCAATAGTTTATAGAGCGTTTTCATTTTATAAATAACGCTTTCTTTGAAAAAGAGATATACCATTAGTCCAACTATAAACACCATGGCAGGATCTAAGCAAAAAAAATCTGATGCCGGAACTACGTGATGAAATATGACTCGATTGACATGGGTTTTAATAAATATCAACAATGCTGTAGGTTCGAGATCATATAATGACCAAAATAAAATTAATAATGAACTCATTAAAAGAAATTTTCTTATATTTTCCTGTTCATTATTAACTAACTCATCTGAGAAAAAAGAAACGTACAACAGATAGCTTATAATTGAAATCGCCATCATAATTATGATAGCTCGGTCAAACTCAGGATGGCTTAACAAACAAAAAGACAGCAATGCTAAAATTAATCCTGATATGAACACCATTATTAAATTAAATATTTTTTTCTTATCCGACTCTTCTTGTAGTTCACATTGCGACCCATTTACAAATGGGAATTTATGACTCAACACTGAAAATAATTGTGAAGCTATCAATACTCCAAGTGCCGCTAGAGCAAAAACCCCGCCGTAACCAAATCTATCCACAATGCTGCCTGAGAATAATCCACCAAACATTGCACCAATATTCATAAGAAAATAGGATAACGTAAATGCAATACTTCTTTTATTATCGTTAGAGTTAAAAACTTGGCTGACACAAACTGCTTTATTAGGAATAAAAAATCCACATCCAACCACATATAAACTTAATCCAAGGGTTAAATAACCGAAAATACTGACCAATAACAATCCTATAGGCATAAAAATACCACTGATGATTACTGAATTTCTAAATCCTTGCTTTTGTCCAATGTATCCACCTGCAATTGCCAGACAAAAAAACAATGATAAAAATGCACTAAAATAGCAATATGCTGCTTCTCTTGACATTCCGATCTGATTCATCAAGTAGAAAACTAATAATGAAACTATTAATCCAAAGGTAAACATATAAAATGTACTTGCTACGGCATTTACTATAGAAGCTTGAAACTGCGTTAATTTAACCATGAAACTATTTTACCAATTCCAGCAGCCGTTAAAGAGTATAAAATGGGAGATCCCAATCCCCCTGCGCCCACAACAGCAACGCAGCTTGCCTTTAACTTTTTTTGTCCGTCTTCACCTATCTCTGAGAGTGAAAAATGACGGCGGTAACGAAGTTGTTCTTCCAGGGTAAATGCCATTTTATCCACCCGCAAATGCTCGCAGAATACAAATTTCATCATTTTCATTTAGGTTAATAATGGCTAAATCACTCTTGTCGATAATATTACCATTCAAACTGATCGCACAGTTTATGCCGTATTCTTCCCGCGTACTCAAAAATTGAGCCAGATTTACCAGTGGGGTTTCAACCAGTATCTCATTTACAAAAATATTCATATACCACATCTTGTCCATGAAAAATAAGGCCATGATAACAAATTTTACCAGGATACTATAGCAACCTAAATTAATTTATCTATTATCAATAAGTTATGGAATTGTAATGTGAATTACTTTTTATTGTATTGTGTAATACATTTATGCTATACTTAGTCTATAAGCTTTATTGATGAGCATTTAACTATGGCCTATTCATTTTCTGAACCCACTGATTTCTCTCGCCTACAAAGCAAACAAGCGCGCAAGACCTTAACCAAAGCCATTATACGTTTGTTTGCAGAATGGCAACTCTCAACAGCTGAACAACTCAATTTACTCGGGCTATGCGAAACCAGTCGGACTCAACTCAATAAATATAAACAGCTTGAAAGCATCATCCCTTTCGAACGCGACAAACTCGATCGCGCAGGATTATTATTATCGATTTATAAAAACATTTTTGATCTTTACCCAGAAAATCCCGCTATCCGTACGACATTAATTAAGCGAAAAAACACCCTACTCGATGGTCAAAGTCCGTTAGATATTATGTTAGAAAAAGGCTTAAATGGCATTGCTAAAATTAAACGCTTTTTTGATTTCCAAATGGTGACTGGATGAATGAATTATTTACCCATTCCGTTCGTTTTAATCAATCAGCTAAACGCAACGTAGTGTATGTTTCTCCACCTCAAGTCGGATTGGGTCATTTGATTGATAGCGATGATGCAATTGAAGATTTGATACTTTTTCAAACGGCTGCCAATAAAAATATTTCGCAGAGTAACACCGTTGATAATGACTTTTATTATACCGCAGCCATCGACTATCCTTTCATGACAGAGCCCTATCTTAAATCTCGATACTCCGATGGCAGTTATCCTGTTTGGTATGGTGCAAAAGATATTGAAACCACCGTTTATGAAACGGCGTATTACGCTGTAAAATATGCGAAACATGCAGGGATCACAGAAAATGAAGGCGTTATTATCAAAAAAAGAACCCTTTTTGACGTTCATTGTAATGCGATTCTTATCAATCTGGTCGGGCATGAAAGCGCTTTTCCTCAACTCATTTCGGATGATTATCACTATACTAATTTTATCGGCAAAGAAATCAAACAAGGCGGTTACCCTGGTTTATTATCGCCTTCCGCACGCTATCCGTCCGGTATTAATGTGAATATTTTTAAAAAAGAAATATTAGATAGTCCTCGATTGATTGATGTCATGGAGTATCAAATTGACCTTGCTAAAAAGCAATTACGTGTCGTAAAAAATCGCAATATTTTTTTATCGATTTCGATTTAAGCTAAACTAACGCTATGCTTAATGAATTGATTAAATACATATACTACATAATGGTACGTTAATTGTAGCAAATGAGAAAAATTGGGATAATAGTCACACAATAATTCCTTGAGTTTATGGTACTTACTAAGATAAGATTATTAAGTTAATACCATATTATTTAAATTCCGTGATGTCACTATTTAGTTAAAATCAGCACTTTTATTGATAATAGGAATAATTTAATGATAAAAAATAATTACTATTTAAATGCATCAATTTATGCCAAACATAGTTTGCAAGACACTGCATTTCTTGCATTTAAATATATACCTTCTCTAGTATACAAATATCTCCGAGTAGAAAATCCAGTGGCTCTTGATTACGGGTGTGGTTCCGGTAGATCAACCCGATTTATAAAAGATCTTGATATCAATGTTAATGGTTTCGATATTGATCACAATATGCTAAAGCACGCAAAATCATTTAACGATGATATTACTTACCAATTAATACGCAGTGCTACCATCCCTACTCAAGATAAATACTTTGATATCGCATTTTCATTTCTTGTACTATTTGAATTATCAAATAAAAATGATATTTTGAGTATCTTAGAAGAGGTCTATAGAGTTTTAAAATTAGGATCAGTCTTTATCATTGTCACAGGCAGTGAAGATATATATTCAAAAGAATGGGTATCACTTGATGCATCTTATCCCCAAAATATCAATTTAAGTAGCGGTGACATTGCGAAAATAAAATTAAAGGATATTGGCTTGGAATTGTTCGACTATTATTGGACAGACATGGATTATAGAGATATTTTTTCCAAAACTCATTTTACATTGGAAGAAACACTTCACCCCAAAGGAGATAAAACCGACGGTTTTAAATGGCTCGACGAAACTATGTATTCTCCCTACGTTATTTACGTACTAAAAAAATAATAGTATTTAGCAAAATTACCCTTGTTTTTTAATGTGATTTTGATAAGCCTTTTGTATCTGCTGAGTAAAAACGCCGATAGCACCTTTATTAATTAATTGATGATCTATTTTTTTCACTGGCTGAATTTCTATTAAAGAATTAGTCAAGAACACTTCTTTTGCGCTTAATAATTCTTGTTGAGTAATTACACTCTCCGAAATTTCTATATCAAGTTCTTTGCAAATATTAATGATCATACCTCTAGTGATCCCAGGAAGTGCTCCATCCTCGAGACGAGGTGTTATCACAATACCATCACGATTAACCATAAAAATATTAGCAGCACTTGCCTCAGCAACATTACCTTTAGTATTTAGTAAAATACCTTCATCAGCACCATTTTTCACTGCCTCCCGTCTGGCTAATACATTATCTAAATAACTTAGTGACTTTATATTGCATAAAGGAGAAAATTCATTTCTTCTAATGCTGGTTATGAATATATTTGCAGGTGGCAAGGCATGTGCCGAGAATGGGAAAGCCGTTAGCATAACCGTTGGTTTAGGATCAGTAGGCGGCAACAGCCCTCTATGGCCGGTGCCTCGCGTTATCGTTAACCTCAAACTTGCATCCTTAGCCGTTAACCCGTTGTGTATGAGTGTTTCCGCTACTATCTGCTCAAATTCACTCAATGAATAAGGAATAGGATCTCTAAAAAAGCGGCTCCTGCTTGAAGTCTTTCCCAATGTTCTTTTAAACAAAAAACATTACCATGATAACTTCTCATTGTTTCAAATAAATTTGGTGAAAATATAACGAACATTCTACTGGATATTGAGAATAATAATTGTTATGGATTAGCCAGTTTCCAAACGGGCTTGAAACAATACTGGCTTATGAGGTATTAAAGGTTTGGTCCCTTTTAACCAGGATGCCTGGCGCACCTCAGTTAGCGCCGAAATTAGCAGAAAAATTGCAGCCATTAGCTAAATTTAAACTCCAGCAAAAAGATATTGGCCGTGATTTTTAAAATTCTTGATATTGGATATTAACAACATTTTATCTCTCTAACACAACGGTTAATTTTTTCAGCATAGCCTGGTGTTTCGCTTTATCCATGTTTCGAATATTGATTAACTTCCATTTTAATGCAGGCAAGTCCTCTAAATTATCAAATGGCATCAAGGAGTAATCAGGATCACCTTTTTTCACTGACAATATAAACTCCCGTTCACTACTTGATAGCATTTGGTTAATCACTTTAATGAGCTCTTCACGAGTATTTAATAATGTTTCCAGTGATACAGGTTTTTCCGTCATATTGATGAATTCATTTTCAAATATGTTATTTAAAACAATCAAATTTGGTCGTAGTAATTCGTGTATGGGTCTTGGCGAGCAAAGTAAATAAATAACAAATGCCTGGCGAATACCCTCAGTAACACCTTGGTTTTCTAGCAGTACCTGTATATCAAAAAAGTCGCGCGGGTGCTGCCGACTCAGCGCCGCACATATTTTCCCAGCGAACAGTTCTTCTTCTGACAACACCGGTATTTGCTTAATACTGTATTCGAATTTATCTTCTACAGCTTTGGCAATATCCATTTTTCTTGTTGGTAAGAGTGTGCCGCGCATAATGAAATTGGGTTCGATTTTTATTTTAGTAGCTCCATTTGCAATAATAAGCTTATGCAATTGGCCATCTTTAGTTTTTAATTCTCTTATTTGAAATTTTTTATTACGCTTAATTATCTCTTCACCAAAAAGGATTAGTCCAGATTCTATTTCCTTAATTGCATTTTTCCTTGACTCCGACTTTAAATACGTTAGATCGATATCAACCGACAGTCTTGGTAAATTTCGAATAAAAAAATTAATAGCCGTTCCGCCTTTTAAGGCAAAAATTTCTTGCTCTTTTAATGCAGGTAAGCAATCTAATAGTAATTCAACCTGAGCAACATACTGTTCTCTATTCATCATCTTCCTCTTGTTGTTGATTGAGTTCATTCGATTGTGGAAGACTCAACATCCATTTTTCACTATATGAACCGCCCTCACCGATCACCCGCTTACCTGAACCCAACTCCAAATCCTTTATACTCAAGTCATTAAAACAAGCTAAATTATTTTTTTCAGCCAAATACAAGAATAAACGCTTAACCTTGATGGAATGACACGTCTTCAATAGGTGTTGCATTATTTGACCTCTTAATCGATCCAAACCTTCCATCAGCTCTTCTGCATGCGATAATGTTATTTTTATAGGAACCAGGGCTAATACCTCTAACACAGCACGCTCAGGGGCAGCGACGGTTAATTCCACCCCCTTAACCATTTTTTTTGACAACCCTTCTGAATGATTGAATAGTTTTTTTTGCTCAAAGTAACAATTCGTAAAATATTGCCGAAACCATACGGGCAAGGTGATTTTCTTAAAAACGCTATTATAAAGATAAAAAACCGGATTATGATCGTCTATCATCGTGTATTGAGAGATCCCATAGAGCTGCAGCGCTGTTAGTCCACCGACATGGATCGGCATATCGAGCTGAGACTGTAACGCCTTTACTGCACCAGACCAGGTTATTTCATCATTCAAACGACTATAAGCGCCTCTCCCAAGGCTTTTTATCCAACCATGATCACAGTACAATTTAACCAGCTGTTTGTAATAATCGTTATTTTTCAACCAAGTAGATGTCAAAATAACGCCGGCTGGCCATTCAGATAGCAAATAGTTTAACTTTGATGATTTCGGTCTATTCATAATAGACTATTATAAATTATTTCGAACAAAAAACAAGAAAAGTTTACTATTATTATAATTGGTCTATTAATAATAGACCCTTTTGACTATTTTAAACTATTATGCCCTGCTTTCGCTTGTGATCGTAACGAACTACGTAAATGAATATGACGACCTATTGAAGCAAACTTTACGATCATTTCAGCCTTGCCACTAAAGAATATACAGCGGTGCGCCTGATTAATCGGATCTTTGTTTTTCATGAGTTCTTGCGTATACACGACTAGCGTTGCCATAGGTGTGCCGTGCTGCGTTGAAGTGGCTACACTAACCAGGACAATTTACATGTCCGGGTTGTCCGGAGTAATGTCCTGGTTTCAAAAGGAACCATTTCGTTTTTGGCCCAAGTTGACCTTCATTACCTACATATCCTTATAATGCTCATCGATAGCCCAACCTTGTTGGCGCAAGCGTAAATAAAATCCAACTTTTGCAATAGTCGTTGCACTGCCGAGCACTAACGCATATTCATAAATTGCATCAATGTTAACTTTTTGTATATTAGCGAGCGATCGCCAAACTTCCTCTAAGCCACCACTCAAATTAATGCGATCTAACACATCAACCAATGTCCGCTCTAATTGTGTGACGCGAACCTTGAAACCATGGTGATCAATTTCATCAGTAAAAATAAAACGCTTTTTTTCAGGCAATGATGTTGGATATTGAGTCACTTTAAAACGATCTTGGCGAAATTGAAAATCTCGAATTTTTTTTGCGGATTGAAAAACATATTGAAAATGCAGAGAGTAGGCGAGACCATGAAATTGCAATGCACTGTGGTAGGCAATTAACGCATCCGGTGCAAGCATGCTGATAACAGCGTAAGGATCAACTGGATAGTGTTCGGCATTCGCACCCAGCGGAATTGAGGCATAGAGACCTTGCTTGATGCGAACGATATTGCCACTTTTTAGATGTTGATTGAGCATGACGCGACAGGTTGTTAATGGATTACCCATAGCACGAGCAAATTGCTCGGCCGTGAATATTTTAGGCTCAAAGAAGAATCTGTGTGCTTTTGATGCCATATGACATAAATCATCAATTAATATATGTTATATATAACTCTTGATAATAAATGTCAATTAATTCAAAGAGAGCTGTATGAGACGAAATAGACACTTTAACTTGTCTATTTCGTCTTATTTAGGTGGATCCGCCCATCCTAACAACTTAATAAGTCCAATAGCTTTTACTATTGGACTGTTTACTTATCTTTGAATTTAAAGTATATTACGATGAAAAAATGCTTTCGCTTACGGTCGTGAGCGAAAGTTGTCCTGGTTATAGGCAAGTACTACATATTTTAAATACCATAACTTTTTGCAGCACTCGCTGCAGAAAGATCAAGCTAGCGGTTACCTGCCTAGTTTTGAAAATGCGAATAGATACATTTGGTCATCAGTGATGACCAAATTATTAAGGGTAGATATGGATAACTCACTGATCAATGAAACACAACTGACCGCCGATATTAATCATTTAATTGAAACAGCCAAGTATCAGCTAAGAAAACAAGCAAATACAACAATTGTTATGCTCTATTGGACTATAGGTAAACGGATTAATGAGGAAGTATTAAAATTTGAAAGAGGTGAATATGGGCAGCAAATAATAAATATTCTTTCGAAAAATCTTCAAATGCGTCATGGACAAGGTTACGGGGCACGAAATCTACGGCGCATGGTTCAGTTTGCAAAATGCTATCCGGATAGCGCAATTGTGTCATCACTGATGACCAAATTAGGTTGGACTCATTTTGTTTATTTAATAACCATAGATGACCCCTTAAAGCGTGATTTTTATGCTGAAATGTGCCGCATTGAAGGCTGGAAAACCCGAGAACTTATTAAAAAAATTGAGAGCATGTATTACGAGCGGATTGCATTATCGAAAAAACCTGAAGATGTTATTTCTACCGAAATATCGAAATTACGACACGCGAACGAATTAACCCCTGATCATGTTATTCAAGATCCTCTAATTTTAGAATTTTTTGAAGGACGAACATTTAAATATGAAAATACTTTTGAACAAGCGATTTTAGACGATATCGAAAATTTTCTAATGCGTATGGGAAATGGTTTTGCATTTTTGGAGCGCCAAAAAACAATTGAAATCGATGGTGAATTTTATCGTATTGATCTTCTCATGTTTCATCGTCGTTTACGAAGACTCGTCGTATTAGAACTCAAAATGGGTAAGTTTAAAGGGCAAGACAAGGGACAACTAGAACTCTATCTACGATGGTTAGAAAAAAATGAAATGCAACCTGGTGAAAATCCACCGATTGGCATTGTCTTATGCTCAGAAAAATCAGAAGAAACGGTTGAGCTATTACAACTAGAAAAAAGTGGAATCAGGGTATGTCAATTTTTAACTGATATCCCACCAAAAGAAGTATTAATAGAAAAATTTCGAGAAGCAGTGAAAAGAGCGCGCAATAGAGAAAATAATATTTCTTCCGATGATGGTGAATAATGGCAAGAACAGCAAATTTCCCCAAACCCTTTATTGATACCTTGGAATATTTAGATGAGAAAAATAACTTAACCAATCAACTTCCATCGTTCACAAAAAATGATTTGATTTGTGTATTGGATTTTCTCAAACAATATCAGAATAACAAGGCAACATTTGAATCCTATCGCCGTGAGGTTGAGCGTTTAATGCAATGGTCGTGGCTCATTGCCAAAAAATCATTGCTTGATTTAAAACGACAAGATATCGAAACGTATTTGCAATTTTGTTTAAATCCACCTAAATCCTGGATAGGTTTAAAAAAAGTAGCACGTTTTGTCACCCGCAACGGTGAACGCACGCCAAATCCTGCCTGGCGCCCTTTTGTGGCTAATGTTAGTAAAAGTGAATTTAAAAAAGGCGTTAAACCTAATAAACAAGATTATCAATTATCACAAAAAGCGATCCGCGAAATATTTACTGTGCTCAGTAGTTTTTATAATTATCTTGCCTTAGAGGAAAAACTAGCACTGAACCCTATCGCATTAATTAAACAAAAAAGTAAATATCTGCAAAAGCGCCAACAACAATCACCCGTCATGCGTTTATCAGAAACGCAATGGCAAGCCTGTCTTGAGACAGTTAAAGCCATGGCCGCAACCGATCCCGATAAACACGAGCGCACGCTATTTATTATCTCAGCGCTCTATTTACTATATTTGCGGATTTCTGAATTGGTGGCAAGTGATCGGTGGGAACCACAAATGGGACATTTTTACCAAGACAGTCATAATAATTGGTGGTTTAAAACACTAGGGAAAGGCAACAAACTGCGTGAAATTGCGGTATCTGATGATATGTTAATAGCACTCATGCGTTATCGTGAAAGCATGAAGCTACCTGCCCTCCCCGCGTTAAATGATCAAACACCATTACTACCCAAAGAAAAAGGCAAAGGTAGCATGACCAGTTCTCGCCACATCCGTCGCTTAGTACAATACTGTTTCGATGCCACGATTGAAAAATTACGCGCGAGTCACAAAACCACAGAAGCTGACGCACTTGGATCGGCAACCGTTCACTGGTTACGCCACACAGGAATTTCCGACGACATCAACAAACGCGGCAGACCCGTTGCCCATGTGCGTGATGATGCGGGACACAGCTCCAGTGCTATTACTGATCGCTATAATGATATTGAGTTAACAGCAAGGCATAAATCGGCCAAAGGTAAAAAGTTAGCAATTCCTATTAAAAATTAATTGGACTTATTTAAATTATTTTTCCCACCTTTTTAAAGGGCTGCTTAGATGCAAGTATATATTTGGCAGATAAATTTGCATCTCTTTTAATACCAATTCCATACCAAATATTAAAGCCTGTCAGTCCGTTGTTTTTCTTTACACTCTTTTTTAATTGATTTTGTGACTTTTTTACTCCAAGTTTATCACAAATAATTGTTAATAATGCTCCGCCTTCACTATTCCCAAAAGAAGCTACTTTCCATGTTTTACCTTGCCTAATTTCATTTGCAATCTGACTGATCAAAGCATTTATTTCTAACGCAGAATTTGGATTTAAGCTTAACAAATAAAAACCAAACTCCATTTGTTCTACTGTTTTGGGACATTTAACTTTCTTAATAAGTTCATTGATACTGGTATCAGCATATACTGTTAAAATACCTTGTGGCATTTCCATTGTTTTACTATCTACTCTACGCGAAAACATCACTCGATCTAACTCGGCGGTTTCCTCATCATTTATTACAAAAATATCAACATCATCAGAGATATGTAAATTATTCGATAAATAAAACGATAACACATTATATTCTTTGACATTTATTATCTTACAGAAATACTCACATCTAATTTTTAAGTAGTACAAAAAATATAATGGAGATGACAGTAATTCACATAATATATCTAAAATAAACACATCAATAACATAAGGGTTATAGTGAATGTTCAACTTGTTAAATAATAAATTTCTCGTTTTGGCTGCAAGTGAAGGGTAATTATCAGACAGCAGGCACATAATAAAAATTTGATAGTTTTTATTATTCATAGCGATTTTTTTGTTACCACAAACGAATAGATATTTTTTATTACTTAGAAATTCAGCGCACCTTACACCCTGTTCATATGAATCTTCCACAGCCTTTTTGAAATCGTTTTCTAACGTCTTAATATCTCCGCCTTTCGATCTTAAAGTGAGTTTTTTCGATTTAGCCTGAACAATAATAGCTATATTGGTATAAACAACAAGCACATCGATTTCACCAATAATTTTATTATTCTCTTTAATGACAACATTCTGATACACATTCTCTTTGCCAAAGATTGTTTCTAGTTTTTTAAACGCAAAATTTTCGGTGAAATTTCCCCTATTATTACTCATTACCGAAATATATTCGTTGTCTTGATTCATCCAGTAAAATGGTGATTCATAAATTGATTCTGCTAATGAGTTAGGTTGAAACATTACATATTTATTATCGATTTTAATGATGGGACACCTTTCCGCAAGATTATAATCAAAAAATGACTTAAACCCTGCATTTTCATTTCTACCAACCGTCGAAAACACTGCTAGAAACGCTTCAATAACGCTTGGTTCACAATTAACTTGTTCTTTTAATTCTTCAGCAGTAAAAATCATCGTATCCAGTATTGGAAGTTTTCGAGCAGAACTGATATCAAAACTGTCTAGTGCATCTCGTAGTTTGTTCTCCATTAACATAAATAAAGCTTGTACCACAGCGCAAGCATCATGAATTGAGAACCCTTTGTTTTTAACTAGCCAATCATTATCAAATTGGTATTTCACCTTTGCTAAATCTAAGTATTGAAAATAATACGGCCCTTCTCCTTCATAAAGTATTGCTTCACGGAAAAAAGCTCCCATTGTTGATTCATCATGGTTATCAGAGTGATTATCACAAAATGCTGAGACCAAGCTTTGATGCAGCATTTTTATCAATTTTTCAGTTTTTGCAGTTAATCTAACAAATTCTTCATCACCAGGGTAATCATCAATGTGATTAGCTTTGATTAATAATCCAGTTAATATTGAGATTTCTTTTCTAATTAAACGTTCATGGTTCGAAAAATACTGCTGTCGAACAGACATAGGAGTTATGATGTCCCTATACCATAAAAATGCAATAATATGGATATATCCATCAGATGAGCATAATTCTTCAAGCTCCTGAAACAAATTTTCCAATTCCGACATATTCGTATACACCTTGGTTAAGCCATCAATGGCACATGTGATAATGTTATCGAAAAACCGGCTATCCAACACATCAGTATTGAAGACTTTTTAATAATATAATTAACCAGCTCCTTTTCTAATACTTCATTTATCAGTATCCATATTAACTATGGTGTATTTTAATTGCTGCATCTCTTCTACACTTGCTGCCCATATTTACTTTCCCAGGAATGCCGCGAACGTATGCTAATTGAAATGAATGAAACACTTATTTATGAGACAGTCTGGGATACTCCCCTACCCTTTCACCAAGAAATTTCTGAAACGCCACCCTATCCGGTTCAAGCTTTGCCAGCCATCATTCAAGATGCGGTTCTGTGCTATCAGCAATAGGATCAACAACCGCTACCATTAATTGCCTGCAGCGCGTTGGCGAATATGTCGCTAGCATGTCAAACGCTGGCTAACGTTGCTCGTGATCATTTATTAGTTAGTCCTGTGTCACTTTATTTTCTCGTTGTTGCTAGTTCTGGTGAACGTAAGAGTGCGGCGGATCACGCATTTGGGCAAGCGATCCATGAATGGGAACTTAAAATCAGAAATGACTTAGCGCCCGTGACTGCTCTTAACAAAATGTCGGATCGGCTTGCAGCTTGTTTAGATGAATCTTTGTCGATGGATATTGCTGGTTGCGAAAACATCCCTATCCTCTCCTTTTCAACTAATGCTAAAAACATCTGGATCAAATTTTTCAATACCGTTGAAAAAGGATTAATTAATCCAACTCAATGGTTCACCATGAAAGATTTTGCCAGTAAAGCGGCTGAAAATGCGGCTCCCCTTGCGACACTTTTTCATTTTTTTGATGGCAAGCAAGGCGCTATTGAAACTGAAACCGTAGAGCGTGCGATTAACATCATTGAATGGCATTTATGGGAAACTAAACGAATGCTACACGTTGAAACTGATTCACGTCACCAACAAGATGCTATGCGCTTAATCCAGTGGTTAAAAAGTAAAAGCTTGTCACAGACCACACCTCGGCAGCTACAACAATTTAGTCCTATCCGTGATAAAAAGCGACGCGATGAAGCCATTCAACACCTCATTGAGTCTGCCTATTTGAAAGAAATTAAAAACGAATGTAAAACAATCCTGCTTGTGAACCCAACCATTTTAAGCGGTAACGAATAGCAAGCTTGCTACATTGCTACAACTGCTACATCAATCGACGTTAACATGCTCTATTAGCCAGTCGATTTCATCTGGGGAATCAATTTGAATGGTGACTTTACCTGTACCCTTGCTGTTTAATTTAACAGAGACTTTCGTCGAAAATTTTTCCGATAATTGCCGTGCCCAGGCTTCGCATTGATCATGATAAAAAGATGGTTGCTTTATTTGTTGAGCCGACGTCTTGGCTTCTTTGGCTGACTGTACTAGCTTTTCGGTATCTCGCACACTTAATTGCTTAGCAACGATTAAATCTGCAATGCGGATCTGCTGATTAGCCTCTAAGGTGAGTAATGCGCGGGCATGCCCCATATCTAACCTACCCTCTTCCAATAAATTTCTTACCTCTGGCTCGAGCATTAATAAGCGCATGGTGTTGGTCACGGAAGCACGCGAACGTCCAACCATATTCGCAATTTCATCGTGTTTCATCGAAAACTCATCACGAAAACGCGCAAAGGCTTGGGCTTCTTCTATTGGGTTTAAATTTTCGCGTTGAATATTTTCAATAATGGCAAACGCAAACGCGACATTATCTTCAATTTCTCGAATGATAACTGGAACATGTGTTAATCCTGCGATTTTAGCAGCACGCCAACGCCGCTCACCTGCAATGATTTCATATTTATCAGGATCAATTTTTCTAACAATTAACGGTTGAATAATGCCTTGGGTTTTAATCGAATCAGCAAGCTCATTAAGAACGGCTTCATCAAACTGTTTGCGTGGTTGATATTTACCTGGTATCAAAAATTGATGAGGAATTTTTTCAATTTGTTCATTGGACAGCGATGAAACTGTTGCATCAGCGGTTAGGCTATTTAATCCGCGCAACCCTTTTAATCCTTTCAATTCTACATTTGACACAAATTGCCCCTCAAATTGAACCAACGCCCCGCAAGCGTCTCCCCTACCCGCAACTGTCTCATCTTAGCGTCATTCTATCCGATAGTTGCCCCGCTAACGTCGCAACCTAACCCTGCAAATGTCTTATCTTATCCCGTAAACGTCGCATCACTCCCCGCAAACGTCGCTTAAAACACTTTAATCAGTTGATTAATTAGGGAAAATTTTAACTTAAACAACAGAAATAGTCTTAAACAAAATTAAAACACGTTGTGTTTCTATTGTAAATAAGAAATTTCATTAATTAGTTGTATTTTCACAAAATACGAGTTAAATTACAAAAAACGTGAAATTTACACAACTTGCGGAAAGGGAAGTTATGCTAGAAACACAAATAATGCCTTACGGTACCGATAATCCAGAACAGCTAATGGATAAATTTTACCAAGCTGGAAACGAAATGCTATTAACACTCAGAAATTTCGTTACTAACCCTGAAAAAAGAAAAAAAGCGCGTACCTGGGGTGCTATAGAAGCAGCAAAAATGGTAGGGGTATCCGCTCCTACTTTCAGAAAATTACTGGAATCTAACGCTAATATTCCAGGTATAGTGACTGAAGAAGCCGAAAATGGACGTAAAACTAAAAAATATACACTCGCAACGATTAATACACTTCGTGATAAAGCAGGAACACGGTATAAACGACCAAAAGGCTCGAAAGCACTTACCATAGCGGTTTCAAACTTGAAAGGTGGTGTCGGCAAAACTGAAACAGCAGTCGATTTAGGAAAAAAAATTGCGATTGAAGGATTGAAAGTTTTATTATTAGATTTTGACGCACAAGGCACAGCTACTCTTATTAGTTCAGGCTTAATCCCTGATTTAGAATTGCGCTATGAAGATACCATTACCAATGTTCTTATTTCTAATCCCAACAACATTAAAGACGTTATTTTAAAAACTCACTTTGATGGGTTTGATATTATTCCTGCCAATCTTGCAATTCAAGATTGTGATTTAATTTTACCGAATGAAAAAGAAAACAACCATGAACGCCTAGGCTCTCCTTTTATTCGTTTGACTGAGTCATTAAAAATCATTAAAAATCAATATGATGTGATTATTATTGATTGCGGTCCCAACCTTGGATTGCTCACACTCAATGCCATTATTGCTTGTGATGGAATTATTATTCCAATACCACCGAGCATGAATGATTACTCAAGTTTTATCATGTATACCGCGACACTACGCAATATGTTCAAAGAATTATCGACAAAAAAACTAGAGTATCTCCGTATTTTGATTTCGAAACACAATAGCAGTAATGAAGCATTACAAATGGAAAATATGATGCGAGAGCAATTTGGACGATACATTTTAACCAATCATATGTGTGAAACCGTTGAAGTTGCAAAGGCTGCTAATGAAATTGGTACGATTTACGATGTATCTAAGCCACGTGGAAGCCGCGAAGCTTATCGTCGCGCTTTACAACACCTTGATGATGTCAATATGGAAATTATTAATAACTTCAAAGATATTTGGGAAAAACAAGCCAAATCTAACCTGTTAACTGGAGAAAATCATGGACAACAGCAAGCGCAATATTCATAGTTCTGGTCCATTAGGGATGCTCATGAAAAGTGGGCAGGTTAAAAAGATTGAAAATACTTCAGAGCAAGCGGTAATGGAAAAAGAGGTTTCTGCCCCTCATAAAACAGGCGCTTCTTACTTTAAAACACAGTCAGGGATTGAATTTTCTGAACAAGAATTAGTGTATGTTGATCCCAAAGAATGTGAGCCATGGCAATATGCGAATCGGCAAGATGAAGAGTTAGGAGATATTGCAGAGTTAATCGAGTCGATCAAAGCAAACAAGCAGTTACAACCTGCGTTAATACGTAACCACCCTACCCCACATGATGGCATTAAGTATGAAGTTATTTTTGGTCGCCGCAGACATTTGGCTTGTTTAAAACTAGGAATTCCCTTTTTAGCAATCCGCAAAGCTATTCCTAATGTTCAAGACGCAATTGCTTCTCAAGATGCCGAAAACAAGCTCAGAAACGATGTTAGTAACTATTCCAATGCGATTCTCTATAAACGCCTGCTTTCTGATGGTGTATTTAAAACTGAAAAAGAATTAGCAGAGAAGCTAAGATTATCTGCTTCAACCCTAAATGATTTAATGGCTTACGCTAAGATACCTGCTGATATTGTTAAGAAAATACCCAACATCCATACCCTCTCTAAGCAAATTGTAGTGAAGATTGTTCAATTGCTAAATAAGTCAAAAGATAATCATCAAAAAATTATGGCTATTGCTGATCAATTAGGTACGACGATTACTTCACACGCGAAACTTGAACAGATTTTTAATAAAAAATCGACTAAAGCTAAAAAACATACCAAAACCATGATGTCAGCCAAAACTTATAGTACTGCTACAGGTAAGAAGCTGTTTACGTTTAAATCTGACAATCGAGGATTGCCTTCTATCGTTATCAATAAAGAGGTTATCGAATG
This sequence comes from Legionellales bacterium, assembly GCA_026125385.1. NCBI lineage: Bacteria > Pseudomonadati > Pseudomonadota > Gammaproteobacteria > Legionellales > Legionellales bacterium. The sequence continues at coordinate 6,789 of JAHCLG010000032.1, read as the reverse complement.
GATTAATCTGGATGAAATTTGTGATCATTTATCAAACTACTTAGAGAAAACAATGACTGAATCCGGATATCCGGATTAAACAAGTGGAAACCGGATCCGGATATCCGGATCAATGTAGCATAGCATGGAGAACATTATGTCGAGCGCAGCGTTAGCTAATCACAGAAACACGGAGCTTAAGAAGCATGTTAACGCTATCCATTGTTCCAATAATCTGACTTTAGTTCAAAGAAAATTGTTTAATGCTCTTCTATTTAACGCTTACCCTGAATTACCTCACAAACAGCGTTTTGAAATTAGAGGCAAAGATCTGTGTTGCTTAATTGGTTACAACAGTAAAGATACGGGCAAACTGAAACAAGCGCTCTTGGGTTTAATCACAATTGCTATTGAATGGAATGTCATTGATTGCGCGACTGGTCAAGAGAAAAAATGGAAGGCCAGTTCAATTTTAGCTTCTGCTGAATTATCGAATGGCGTTTGCGTTTACGAGTATAGCCAAGTCATGAAAGAATTACTTTATCAACCCGAAATATATGGGCGGATTAACATTGAAATAATGTCACGATTCAAATCAAGTTATGGGTTGGCGTTATATGAAAATTGTATTCGTTATAAAGGGCTTGCGCAAACTCCTTGGTTTCCATTAGAAATGTTCCGAAAATTAATGGGTGTATTTGATAACAAATATCTCGCATTTAAAGATTTTAAAAAGCGTGTGCTTGATATTGCGGTAAGAGAAGTCAATGAAACTTCTCCTATTAAAATAACCCCTGAAATAGAGCGTGTTAATCAGAAAGTGACTAAACTACGGTTTAAGTTAACGAAGAATCTCCAATCAGATAATTTCATGTTAACAGCACACGTAGTCGATGAAGAATTGAATGCGCTATTAAAAGATACATTCGGCTTTTCTCAACAAATGATTGAAGAAACGACCAAGAAATATGAGTCTCAATACATCAAAGAAAAAATAGAAATCATTATGCAATCGGAAAGTTTCATCGCAGGTAAAATTAGAGGCTTGGCAGGCTACTTAATTGAGGCGCTCAAGAAAGATTATAAACTTAGCAAATCTAGTAAAGCGGTGGTTGAAGAAAAACGCAGATTACGTGAGGCAATGGAACAAGAGAAATTGCGCAAAGAAAAGAGTAGGGAAGAGCGTTACAATCGTTATACCACTAAGAAAATTGATACCTTCATTGCTAACCTTGATGAGCAAGAGAAAAGAAAATTAGACGATGATTTTGCAACATATATCAAAAAACAAAATACTATATTCCAGGGCTGGTATCGAAAGCACGGTTTAGAGCATCCGGCAACAAATGCGAGTTTCAAACATTTTGTTAAGGAAACAAGAAAGGAACGATTAGGTGAATTACTTTCTTTAGAAGATTTTATAACACTGATTGACGAAAATAATTAACGGGTGAGACGTTTGCAGGGAATAAGTGGTTGCGACGTTTACGGGTAGAGTAAGGGTGACGTTTGCAGGTCGCTTGGGTATTTTTAAAGTTTTGCGTAAGTCCTGTCTAAGATGATTTTTCGAGGGTGATCCATGGGGGTTCAGTCCTTCATTTTCTCATGAACCGCTAACTAAGGAGCTAGCCCGATGAACATATCATTAACCCCAGAATTAGAGCGTTATGTTCAAGAAAAGGTCTCTTGCGGCTTGTATACATCGGCAAGCGAGGTGATCCGAGAGTCCCTTCGTCTGATGAACACTTATGAAGGGATACAAAAACAACGTATAGCCGAATTAGATCAAGCCATCAGTTTGGGAATGGCGCAATTAGAGCAGCAACGCCGAGTAGATGGGCAAACGAGCCGCGAAAAAATGAAACACAAAATTGATGAGATCGCCAAGGGAAGCTAAGGGATGGCAAATCGTTACGTGTTATCGTTGCTTGCTGAGTAAGATATTGAAGAAGTGATCACCTATCTTGCCCATGAAAATACACAGGCGGCTTATGATTTTGTCGATGCGTTATACAATACCTTTGAGAGCATGTTCAAAATCTTTTTACCAGCAACTTAAATACTTGCTAAATAGTGGTGTAGCTATATGGGAATGTGGATTTAAAATAGAAAATTTAATTGAAATGAGATAGTTGCAGGGGTCAAAGAATTTCACTCTATAAATTATAATCCGAGAGACGTTGTTGCAATTTCTTAATGGTTCCTTGTTGATAATGTTTCATTTTTTCTAATCTGGATATTAAATCTCTTTGCGCTTCAACGTTTGATTTTGTGACAGAAGCAGAGGTATAAACTTTTAATTCAAGAGCCGATCATCTTGGGGCAGTCCGATCGGCTCAGTCATGATTAGCGCCAGATCAGTTTACTCATGGTTGATAACTGTTTTGGGTAGGCGCTACTTCAAGTTCATCAGGGCCATTCGTCATATCTGTGTTTTGGGGAGAAACAGTATTTGCCTGCGCTGCTTGTACTGCATTGTACAAGGAAGAAGCGTCAAACTCTTGAGTCAATGGATCAAATGCGTCATCAGGGGCTGCGTCTTGAGGAGCATTTATAACAAAAAAACTAAATTGATTTTGTGTAGACATTTTAATTTCCTCTTTTTATTTTAGTATATAAATTGTACCTGCAAAAAACCAATAGGCCAAATTGATTTTTTTTATTAAATCAATAGTAACTGTCTATTTTATATTGAGGAGGTGGTCTGTCACAAAAATGATCACCTCACCTTATATACAGCCGCATAAGATGAGTTAGATACTATTAGTGGTAACATTAACTCACATAAACTGTCGATATAGGAATGAGAACGGCTATCAGGCAAAAAATTTTAAGATCATGAGGTACAACTGCAACTCAAGTCACTTGAGTTGTGTAGGTAGTTGAATGTAAGTTAATTTTAAAAATTAACTTACAAACTCTTTGATTTTGTTAATCGATGTTTATAAGTTGTTGGAAAGAATGTAACCTATTAATTTTAACTATAATACTTGAATGAAATGCAACGTTTACAGGCATTTATGTGACATTGACAGGCTTTATTGATACATCTACAGCGTAGTTAGTAAAAAATATTAATACTGTGAACATTACCGAAACAGCTCGCTGTGAGAACCTAATCTTGCAAGACGTAAAAGATTGGTATTCGACTTTCGATAAATGAGCAATAGATCCGGTTTTATATGACATTCGCGGTAGCCAGCCCAACTTCCGCTCAAATCGTGATCACGATAACGCACAGCAAGTGGCTGATCATTTGCGAGAGATGTCAGTATTTCGGTTAACTCTTCACTCAATGTTTTGCTGTATTGGCCTTTTAACTCACGTTTATAATCGCGTTTGAAGGCGTTGGAGTGCTCAATCATCCGCATTAAGATCATCCATTAATGCTTTAACCGTGTTAACAGGCTTGCCTTTTCCTGCCTCTAATTCTTCGATAGCATCAAGCGTGGTTTTATTCGGGACTCGAACTTCAAATGGCATGCGTTTTTCATCGGCAATGCGCAGCATTAATAAGCGGATAGCATCGGAGATGGATAACCCCATAGCTTCTAATGCGTCTGAGGCGCGGATTTTTGTCTCGGTATCTATTCTGGCGCGGACATAGGTATCTGCTCTGTTCATGACGATACTCCTAAGGTCATTTTTATTATTGTAGTCTTGTTGTGACTACAAATCAAGCTGTAGGGTAATCGATGACATCTTTAGGGTTCAGACTAACTCACTGGGTAAATGATATTCCTCAAGCCGTTGTTGTAAGTGTTTGATGGTATCTTCTTGATAGTGATTCATTTTTTCTAATCTAGAAATTAAATCCGATTGCGCTTCAATTTTAGCTTTAGCCAACATGAGCTGATTTTCGGCTTCCATTAATCTTTCAGCGGTCTTCAGTCGCTCTAATTCACTGGCGGCTAATTTCGATTTTAAGAGTTGTGGATCATTCGTTAACTGTTGAATAGGTTCTGGGATCTCGTTTTCAACAATATTGTGCTTAATGTAGTAGGGCAGGGAGTGTTCGAGTTCAGCTTGCAGTTCGTTGATCTGCGCCTGCAAGGCTAAATACTGTTGATGATCGTGCGTCATCATTTCGATCAAGGTTTGCATGCGAGCTTGCCTGGAGAGCGTGCGGCGATCCTGATCGGGGAATTGTTGTTTGAGCTCCTTTTCTTTTTGAGCCGCAATATCATTAAATTGATCGCGGATCTTGGCTGGAATAATCAAGTTAAATTCGACTAAGCCTTGCTGTTGGCGCTTGCTGCGATGGCGTTCTAAGATGATTTTTCGGTGGTGATCCATAGGTTTTTAGTCCCTTAAATTTGCGATTAATCAGGCGCGATTAATCGAGCGTGATGATTATAGCGGGTTTGGGGTGAAAAGGGTAAGAATTCTTAAGGCACCATAATGGGAATTTATGGAACCTTAACGAGAGGTAGGGTTAATTAACGGGTTTTGCTATAAAAAAGGACAAAACGGAGAGGATTGTCAAAATAGGAGTCGTGTGTTTGAGAAGTCGGATCTTTAAATAACATCATTGAGGGAGCAGATGCTCACTTTTATTGGTATAATGAACATCAAGCACGCGTTATAAATCCAGTTGCTTAAGAAAATCGTCGATCCCTTTGGTTTTAATCACCTCTTCCCCACGCTCAGATTTTTCTAGCACTAAAGCGGTTTCAGTGTTTGGAATGTTTGGTAAGGCAATATCAAACGGTAATCGCTTTTGCAGGATAACTTGTTTTAACATCAGATTAATAGCGTCTGAAGTGGAAAGCCCCAGCGCACTTAAAATGATTTCTGCTTGTTGTTTGGTTTCGGAACTAATCATTCCACGAACGACGGCTTTTCTCATACCATCACCCCTTATTCTAAACATAACATAGTTATATTATAGCTATATTATGTCACAATTCAACTTTTTACCCAGTCAGGTTATAGCTGAGAAATTCTAGAACCATAATGAATAATTAGGATATGATGAGTTTTATTAACATGAAAATGCTCAAAAATCGTCTGTAAGGGGAAACGCGTCAATGGACAGTAAAACGCTTGATGTTGAATTACTGAGTACTCACCAGGATCTGATCGAAGGCGAGTTAGACTCGGATTATATCCAAGCGGCTACAAGTCCCAACACCCGTGAAGCGTATCAACGGGATGTCGAACATTTTTTACGTGAGGGTGGTCAATTGCCAGCAACTCCGGTGATGGTCGAAGCGTATCTTCGCAAACTGGCACCCGATTATAATCCGCGTACGCTCATTCGCAGGCTGACGGCGCTTCGTCAATGGCATAAATTAAAAGGTGCTCCCGATCCCACGAAATCACCCTTGGTGACCAAAACCATGCGCGGGATTGCACGACTTCATGGGCGTCCCAAACAGCAAGCGTTGGCACTCAGGCTTTCCGATTTGGATCAACTGGTGCAGTATTTGGATCAGCAAAATTCAATTCTGTCCTTGCGCAATAAAGCGCTTTTATTATTAGGCTTTTTTGGGGCGTTTCGTCGCAGCGAACTCACCTCACTCAAATGGGAGCACGTGAAATTTGTGCGCGATGGTTTGATGGTGAATTTAGTCAGAAGCAAAACCGATCAACAGGGCGAGGGCGCACGAGTTGTCGTTCCTGTCGGGAATTTAGAACGGTGTCCGGTGCGGGCGTTGCTGGCGTGGCGACAAGCGTGTCGAGAGCAGGTGGATGGATTTATCTTTAAACGCTTCACTAAACAAGGGAAAATCTTAGAAGAGGCTATTACCTCGCGCTACTGGAATCGGCTATTGCGTAAGCTAGCGAAAGAAGCAGGAATATTCAATTGGGAAGATATTTCGAGTCACTCGTTACGTCGAGGGTTTGCGACGGAAGCGGCACGTCTTGGCGCTTCCTTACCTGCCATTCAAAAACATGGGCGTTGGCGTACTACACGAACTGTGGTTGAATATGTTGAAGCTGGAAGACAGTTTGCGGATAGCGCGGTGAAGGTATTGTTTGAGTATTCGTGAAAACTATATTTTCGCAGTCTTATTTTATGGAGCCATTACCAATGGATACTCCTGTGTGCCAGGGACAGTGAGACAAAGAAGAAAATTAGTTTCATTTTTCTTCTTTGACTAGACTTACTTTAAAACGGATCCCTTCTTGAGTTTGTAACTGATGTAAAATACCCACTAAAGATTGAGTGGTAGGATTCCCTTGGGGTCCTAGCATCCGCTGGAGACTTTTACTGCTTTTATGAAGTTTGTCAGCTAATGGCTCAAAAGTCGATGTTGCATTGATAAAATCTCTCAGCATCAATTTTGCGGCGTCAAAATCACCCGTGAATAATTCATTCATAGCTTCTTTCAGCAGTTCATGGCGAAATGTGCGATCACGGATTGCGCGTTCACGGATCGTTTCTTTAAATGTGCGAGTTAATCCCATTATGATTGTCCTCTCAATGACTTGTATTGTTTCCACAAGCGTTGTGCTAATTTAATATCTTTAGGCTGTGTTTTTTTGTTTCCACCAAACAGCAGCAAGATAACCGTATCATCTTGTCGACCATAATAAATTCGATAACCAGGCCCGAAATCAATTTTATATTCCCATATTCCTTGACCAATACTTTTTGCATTGGAAAAATTACCCTGCTCCATTTTATACAGCGCCATGGACACCTTAGCTGCTGCTTGAGCATTGAGCTCGTCAAACCATTTTTTAAATGGATTTGAAAGATCGTCCGTTATATATTCAAGGAGTTGATACTTCATAACTAATGGTAACATAAAAGTTACCAATGTCAAGTGTGGTTAAAGTGTTGGATATTGAAAAATGAGT
>JAHCLG010000031.1 GCA_026125385.1 Legionellales bacterium | reverse complement strand
TGATTTTATTATATTATAAATACATGTTGTGGGATAAATAGATATAAAATATCTTTTCTACTTTCATTAAGTATAATAATTTTGTTTTCTATTATTAATGTATTATCAGTGAATCGCTATCACAAAATTGGTACGGCACTGAATGTTATAGTATTAGCAAAATGTATAACCGTCTTTTTAATTACCTTAATTTTTTTTAATTATTCTTCTTTTAAATTCAGTATATCAAGCATATTTAAATTAAAAGCAGAAAACTATAAAATATGGTTTAGTGAATTAGCATCGGGGATTGTTACCGCAACATATCCTCTAGTTTTTGCATTTCAATTAGCTATTATGGATAAACAAAATAATTTAATAATTACTTATCAGCTAATTTTGCAATTTACTGGATTAATGTGCATCCCGCTCATGTGCTCAATTCAAGCAAATTTAGTAGAAGCTAGCGCCTGTAATGGCATGGTAAAAGGTCAAGCCTGGTGGAGAAATCTGATTGTTACAGGGTTAATCCCTACTGAATTATTATTGGCCATTACATTAATATTCAACAAATCATTAATGAGCTTAATTTATAATTATCAAATTCCACCGCTACATGAATCTTATATAGCTTTATTTACAGTAGCAACTATGATAGGGCAGTTCGGGAATGCGCTAACTACAATTTTGAGAGCTAGAAAAAAAAGCCATCAGGTAACCATGATTTATTATATAAGTGATATTGGGTTTCTTATTGGTATAACACAACTAATAATAACTCTTAACATTAAAAGTCCATTTTCTGTCGGCGTGGTTACGTTAATTTATGCAATTGCCTATATAGCTCTAATTTCAGCATACTGCAAGAGGAGTAAATAACAATATGGCGAATATTTTTAATATATTTTTAATTTTAAGAGGTTATTTGTACAGCAATAGAGTTTGCAGTCTAAAGAATAACTTTTTTTATTTTGCTAAAAATATACTGGCACTGCTACGTGGATATTGGTCAGCATTTTCAGGGAAAATACATTACGAAAAAAATAAATATAGACCTTTTTTGTTAGGGTACAAAACCAAGTTAGATTTTGCAGAGAATTCTAAGATTATTTTGCGAAGTGATTGCGAAGACATTCCAGAAAATCTTGTTAATAATAAAATGTTTAAAAATGCCACTGTGATAGGAACCTCCGCGCACTTTAACTCTATTAACCCACCTACACATTCTAAAACTAGAGTTGAATTATGTTCAAATGCTAAGTTAATTTTAGCAGAGAACACATTTTTAAATGCCGGAATTTATATAACAGTTAGCTCAGATGCTTGTATGGAAATAGGTGAAAACACATATTTATCACATGAAATTAACATAAACTGCAAAAAAAATATCAAAATCGGAAAGAATTGTCTAATTGGCTATCAAACTATAATAATGGATTTTGATGGTCATATGATTTATGAAGAGAGTTCTGAGAAACCTCCGTATAAAACGGGAGGAAAGATAAAGCCAATTGTTATAGGTGATAATGTTTGGATTGGATTTAGATGTAGTATATTAAAGGGAGTACACATCGGAGATAATTCAATAATTGCTGCGGGATCGGTTGTTACACGTGATATCGATCCCAATACAATTGTAGCTGGAAACCCAGCAAAAGTAGTTAAGAAAAATATATACTGGGAGCGATAGGATGAATAATCACGTAAAGAAGTATAAGCTTAAAATTTTTATATTAATTTTTCTTTTTTCTTTGCCACTGATTGTTAAGGCCGAGGAAAAAATATTAAGGATCCCTTTGCATACTTCACTAATTTCATTTAATCCTGCATTAGAACAAGATTTCTCCTCTTTGTGGGTTTCAAGACAAGTTAATTGTCAATTACTAAGAAGTAATAGTGGTGAAGTAAAGCTCGAGGCTGCTAAAAGTATTTCATTTTTATCACCGACCATTATAGATATTAAACTTAACAGGCAATATACATTCAATAACGGAAACCCAATAACAGCTGATGATGTTATAGCTTCACTGGTTTATCTAAAAAAAAATAGAGTCATACTTCGTAATGCCCTAGACTGGATTAAAGATATTCGTAAAGTTAATAATGGGGAAATTCAAATAATTCTGAAAAAAAACTACCCGCAATTTTTGCATGTTTTTTCTGCGCCAAACTATTCCATTTTCCCTCAAAATTTTATAAAAAAAGTAGAAAATAATCCAAAATATTGGAATGAGCCTATTACTTGTGGAGCTTATACTGTTTCGGAAAATAATAAAAATACACTTACAATCTTACCAAGAAAAAATGGGTTTCCTGTTAAGTTTTATTACATTCCAGACGGCAATCTTTCTTCTGGCCAAGCGAAAAATTTTGATATCATTTTGTTGGGAATAAAAAACTCTCGAGACATTGAAAGCAATTTTAATAAAGTGAATATATTTGATCCATTTCAAGTATTTTACATTCCAAATATTAGAAAATCCCCTTGGAACCTTAAAAGCGCAAGATGTGCATTGCTTGCAAGATTAGATCCATCCAACGTAGTCTCTGCTTATGGTAATTTAGCAATACCTTCGACCGATTTTCTTCCCTCTGGTACATTAGGTTATTCAGACATCGAAAATTATTCCAAAAGAATTCAAGACATAGGTAAAAATTTCCCACTACCTAAAATTAATAATTTTTCTTTTTCCTATATGCAATCTTCAATTGAAAAAAATATTAGGCCAAAATTTATTGATATGTTTTTAACTCTATTCCCTGACGTTCAAGAGAAAAGTATTATTGGAAGCGAACATATGGCCGATAAGTTTGCGCAAGAAAATACTGATGGCATGGTTTTAGTATTAAAATCTAATTACCTTGATGCCTATGAGTATTTGCTTATTTTTTCAGAGAAGGAGGTCAATATTAGTGGGTATCAGAATGATGAGCTTGCAGCTGAAATTGAGGATAGTCAAAAAATAACTCAACCCACATTAAGAGCGCTAGAATATCGAAAAATTATTAAAAAAATTCAAGATGAATGTCTTATATTGCCACTGTTTACTATTCCCTATGAAAATATTTATGTTAAAAAGAATATTAAAGCCTCGGATATTGGTCTGGGTCCCTTAAATGAATATCTTCTAAGTAATGTGAAAATTTATGATTAAAAAATCAAGATATAAAATATATGATTTATTAAGGAAATATCTTTTAGCAACTATCTTGTTTGTGACAGTGCTTTCAAGTATTGGGTTTAGTATGATTAGTTATTTTTTCATTAAAACGGATCGTGATTTTTTAAATCAACAAATTAACATACTACTATCTGAGGTTTTGGTGCCCTCGTTAGAAATTTCAGACACGACGGAAGTTAAGAGAATTCTCAATTTGGCATCTCGAAATCACCATATTGTAGCAGTGATTGATAAGAATGCAGATATCTTTATAGCTAATTATGTAAATATGGGCAGTATACAGAATGTCCTAAAAGCCTCAGCAAATGAGGGGTGCGATGCGTTAAAGGGGAATACAATTAAAATAGATAACCAAGATTATTACATTAGCTGCTATCCATTGTTGGCAAATAACAAATCAAGAAATTTGCTCGGTATTTTGTTAAACTTATCGCCTTATAATATTTTTCCATTTTCAGTGGATGTTCTTCTTTATACGGCACTTTTATTTTTTGCTTCGATGTTATTAATTTTAATAATTTTGAGAAATGTTATCAATAAACATGTGATCGCTCCAATTAGTGAGTTGAAAAAAGATATTTCTCAAAAAATAGCAAGCCCATTAGAAGCTAAATTTGAAGAAGGAAAATCAATCAACTCTATAGATGAAATTGTAATAATTCGTGACTCATTTGCCCAATTAATTCATCACTTACAAGCTGAATATGCAAAAAAAATTGAAATTCAAAAAGACTCAGCATTATATCAATTGTCTAGGCAACTTGCGCACGATATTCGTTCTCCACTGGCGGCGCTTGATATGATACTTCAGGATTTATCTCAATTACCTGAAGAAAGCCGGATTATAACACGCCATGCGATTTCACGGATTCGTGATATTGCAAATAATTTGCTATTTCAGCATGAGCATAATGAGAGTAGTCCGGATGCTGTTGCAGTATGCTTATTAACGAGTCTCATTGATTCATTGATTTCTGAAAAACGTATTCAGTACCGTAGCAAGCTAAATATTCAGATTGAATTCTCACCCGAGAAGGAATGTTATGGCTTATTTTCACAAATTAATCCTGCAGAATTTAAACGAATTTTGTCAAATCTAATTAACAACTCTGTAGAAGCTCTGGGTGAATCTGGACATGTTTCTATTTGCCTAAAAAAACATGATCAACATGCAATAATCTCAGTGATAGATAATGGGCCTGGCATGCCTGATGTGGTAATCAGGAATCTTGGCTGTCGCGGTAATACCTATGGAAAAAGTGGAGGCGCTGGTCTCGGTTTGTCGCATGCCGTTAATCATTTAAAACACTGGGGTGGAAAACTTCATGTGGAAAGCGCTCCTCATCAAGGAACATCGGTAAAAATTGAATTACCATTAACAAACGCTCCTGATTGGTTTTTAAAAGCACTGAACTTAAAAAATGATACTTGTATATTAATTTTAGATGATGACTCCACTATCCATCAAATCTGGAATGATCGTTTTGAAAAAATGGAGTTAACCAAATATGGTATAAAATGGTATCACTTTTCAAATAAAAGTGACATTTCAGAATGGTTGCGTATTAATAATAAAGCAAGGACTTTAGTCGTTTTGTGCGACTATGAGTTTCTAGGATATCCAGAAAATGGATTGGAAATTATTGAGTCATTGCAGCTAGAGAATTGCAGTATTTTGGTAACAAGCCGCTACGAGCAATCTGAGATACAAGTAAAATGTAATCAACTAAAAATACCCTTGTTACCTAAACCATTAGCTCCCCAAGTTCCAATTAATATTCTCACTGAGCAATGTAATAGGACTGAATTGTTCGATTTAATTCTCTTGGATGACGATCCTTTAATTAGAACCGCATGGGAATTTTCTGCAAAATTAGAAAATAAAAAAATAAAAACATTCTCACATTTTAAAGAATTAGAGCAAGCACTCCCTTTTTTTGAAAAATTTATCCCAATTTACCTAGACTACTCGTTATCTGAAGAGTTAACCGGAACGATGGTGGCAGAAAAATTAGCGAGTATGGGTTTTACAGAATTATATTTAGCAACGGGTTTCGAAGGATATGTGAATTTTCAGGTACCTGCGTGTATTAAAAAAGTGGTGAGTAAAAATTTTCCATAAACCGAATCTTTCTATTGCGTCATCCTTGAGATAATGCTAATTGTTATCGTTTACTGATAAGGAGTTCAGACAATGCTAAAAAAATATGCACTGTATATTTTCATTCTAATCGCGAGTGTTAATCTTAATGCACTCGCAAATGTCATTACAGTGGAACAACAACAAGCACTTACTCCTCAGCAAGTTTTAACTCAATTGATGAATGGTAATGAGAAATTTGTCAAAGATGAGCTGGATAAAAAAGATCATAGCTTGATTTTAAAACATAACGCTCAAGGACAATATCCATTTGCATTTATTTTTAACTGTGTAGATTCTAGAAGTGTACCAGAATTATTATTTGATCAAGTGCCTGGAAATATTTTTGTGGGTCGAATCGCGGGTAATGTGGTTAGTAATGATGTACTGGGCAGTATGGAATTTGCAACTCAAGTGGCTGGTGCGAAATTAATTGTCGTTATGGGGCATACTCAATGTGGTGCGGTTGCAGGCGCGTGTAATAATGTTGAATTAGGCAATCTAACGGGATTACTCTCAAAAATTAAGCCTGCAGTGACGATCGTTAAGGATCAAGAAAAAAATAATTTCAACTGTAAGTCGTTATCCACGATCGACGCGATTGCTAAACAGAACGTTTTGGAGCAAATGAATTATATTGTAAAAAACAGTGAAATTATTGCTAATTTGATCAATGAAAAGAAAATTATATTAGTTGGAGCTATGCACGATATAAAAAGTGGCAAGGTCAGTTTTTTTGATATTCAAGGTAAAGCACTTAGTTAACTCATGAAGAAGCAGTTTTTTTTATTTTTAGTATTGATGTTACCTCTGGTTTTATTTGCCAATTCCACCAAGCAAGTATACGGTGCTTGGTGGAATGTGGATATTAATCATAATGTCGATAACTGGGAATATTCACTGCAAATGGAGGCGCGCACACTTTTCAACTCTGCGCCCTTTAGACGTGCAGTATTAAGACCCATGATTGGCTATAAAATAAAACCCAATGTATCGATTTGGTTAGGCTATACTTCCGAGCCTAGTATTAATGCGAATAACGAATTTTTTTATAGCCATAATATTTTAGAAGAATTACGTTCAAAATTTTTCTTTAAATATTTAACCCTGCGCTTGCGCTCGGAGCAACGATTTTTAGATACGGGAAATAACATGGCGCAACGTTTGCGTACACGTTTGCAAGTCACGCTGCCGTTGAGTAAAAACAGGTTAGAGTTTATCGGCAGTGATGAATTATTTTTTAATCTCAATCATCCATCGTGGGTCGCCAATAGAACGTTATCCGAAAATCGCGCGATCCTTGGTATACAGCATCGGATCAGTAAAATCACTAAAATGCGCTTTTCCTATATGAATTTATTGAGTTTAGGTAATACCCGTAATACCATGAATCATATTTTTATCGTTTCTTTTTTGATGAAAGTGTAGCCTGGAACGGAGCGCAGCGTAGATCCAGGATCGGAGTTTTAAAATTTCACCGATCCTGGATCTACGCTGCGCTTCGTTCCAGGCTACCTCACGCTCCGTTCCAGGCTACGCACTACGCACAAAATCATAGCATTATTGGGCATATTAGGTTATAAATTAAGGTAACGGAGAACTAACTCTTTTAAGGATATGCGTATTAAACTCTTCGATAAGATCGTGAAAAAGCTGATTGCTTGGCTCATGAAAGATGAACCGCCAAGCCGATTTCCCTTGAGTGATTTTGATCGCCTACGCCATGAAATTCGCCCCTGCGATGTCCTGCTTTTTGAAGGACGTTCACGCGTGAGCGAAGTGATCAAACTCATCACTCAAAGTCCGTGGTCGCATGCTGCCCTTTATATTGGCCGCTTGCACGATATTGAAAATCCCATATTGCGCGATCGCATCAAAGAATTTTATCCGCATGAAGATAATGAGCAGTTAATCATTGAAAGCGTCTTAGGCAAAGGTACCTTAGTGTCACCACTCAGTCGCTATCATCGCGATCATATTCGTATTTGTCGTCCCAAAGGTATTTCTCACCACGATGGCCAACAAGTCATTGGTCATGCCATTGGCCGCTTGGGGATGGATTATGATGTCCGCCAAATTGTCGATCTCGCGCGATTTTTATTTCCTTGGAGCGTGATCCCAAGACGTTGGCGCTCGAGCTTATTCACTCATAATCCCAATGCACCCCTTCGCCAAATTTGTTCGACATCATTAGCCGAAGCCTTTGATTCGGTAAAATTCCCCATATTACCCTTGATTAAAGAACACGCCGAAACTGGTATTGAACTCATTCCACGCAATCCGCGATTATTTACTCCCAAAGATTTCGATTATTCACCTTTTTTTGAAATTATTAAATATCCGATTTTTGATATGTCACTCAGCGGAGCGCTGTATCGTAATCTTCCCTGGAATCGCGAAGGAACCTATAGCAATGATGATGGCAGTGTTTATGCTAAAACTCTGCCTCAACAAGCGAAAGCCCCTGAATCGGCAGATCTCGACATGAATGACTCAGCAAACGCTACTAGCAATGAAAACGCCATAGAAGAAAAAGGTTTATTATTTAAACGCAAAAAATATCCTTCTGACTAATGCTAATTGATAATTTAACCCTATCAATACCGATATCTACCGCTAGGTTAATTTCATATAATTAACCCACAGTTTGTCAATAACTATTATTGACAATTATGGTTTCCTATTCTAATAGGAAAATTAGGAGGCCAGAGTGATTAATGTTGTAAAGTTTGCTGTTAATATAAAAAAGGATTTTCATCGAGTTCCGCTTCCAATTAAGAAAAAACTTTTTACTTGGGTTGCAGCGGTTGCAGAAAAAGGACTTCACGAAATAAGAAAAATATTAGGTTATCATGATGAACCTTAAAAGGTGATAGACAAGGCCAGCGTTCTATACTCAAAACAATTGGATTTTAGGCGAGGCGTCGAGTTAAAGATGCGAAGGAGTGTATACTGAATACATGACTGAGCAGCTTTAGCTCGACAACAAAGCCTAAAATTCAAGTGTGAAGAGTATATACGACTTAATAAACAATGGTGAGCAATTTATCGAATTATCAATGAAAAAGTTGAATTTATACTGATTGAAGAGGTAATACCACATGACTACTAAGAAAATCCTACTTGCGCGTGAGGTGCTTAAAGATGTTATTCACTCCTCATTTGGTCAATTTATTCGAGATATTAGAACATGTGATGAAATTTCCCAAACTGAACTCGCTAAACGCATGGATGTGTCTCGTCAATTTATTAATGCCATTGAAAAAGACAAAGCGACTATTAGCTTAGAAATGGCTATCAAAATTGCTGGTGCTTTAGGTTACCCCTATGAAGCCTTTGTGGAAATATATATCAACGACATGTTAAGAAAATCCGGCATCAAAAAAGTAGTTCATTTTACCTCTAGAGCAGCCTAAATTTAGTTTAATCTCATCGTATGATCAGTCGTGGGTGTAAAACTCCAAAATCGTTCTAACAGTACTTTTATCTCAGCTTCTTGAGTTACGTCATGGGGGTGCTGAACATTCAAATGTTGATAAAAAGCGTCTGCGTGATTTTCATGAGCTTTAATATTATCAACTATCTTTTGGGTAAGATTGATTTCAAGATCTTCAAAGATTGCAAAAATTTTGCTTAAAGATTTTTTTTGTCGAGTCTTTAAAAAGAAAATTGCATTTTCTTTCGTCAAGAGCTTGTTAGAATTAGACGCTAACTGTCCAATAATGGCGTCAAACGCAATCACTTCAGTGAGAGATTGATCGCAGCGTGTAAAAGTATATTTCACTGGCTTTGGCACAAAGCGGGGGTTAAATCTGATCCCATTCTTTCCCAAAAGAATTAGACTATTTTTTATAAAACAATAAGCAATACCTACCCTATTTTGACTTGCAACATACGATAAAATGGGTATGCTTAATTTGAACGTATTATTTAACAGATAAAGTAACGCGTGATTAGCTTGAATATTTTTAAGATCTTTTACAATCACCCTGGACTCAAGCTCGTTTGCTAAATCATTTTCCACCAATATTTTTTTAATAGCCTTCATATGATCCGTAGTTGCGCTATTATCATCTAACTCATCTAAAGTTTGACTCTGATGATATTCTTCAATTTTCTCATAGGAAGCCTTCATGAACCTATGATATTTTTTACCTACACTATCAAAAATAAGCTCAACAGAATTAGCAGGAAAAAAGCGATACTCCATCAGCGAAGTTGCATTATTTTCAATATTAAAACTTTCTTTGCTGATCTGATTAGTCTCGTTAAAACTTTGTATATTTCGCAATAAATTCATTAAAAATCGATTAGGTGTGCCATGACCACTAAAATCGGAATGAATAAATAGTTTATTCAAATACAAAAGTGCTTTTTGATCAACAAAATCTGCCCCAAACGAAAATGCACACGCCAAATAAACTTTTCCATTATTTTTCAGTTTAGCGATATCAAAAGTAACCTGGCATTCATTCTCATCGCTAAATAGATCAATTGCCTCACGTCCACAAATTATGATTGTCGGATGAATTCTTAACCCTTCATCATCAACTTGTTGAGTATGTTTAACCCAGGCATAGATTAATGATTGCGTTAAAAACTCCGGTTCGTTTAAGCAAGCTTGAAGATCACTCATATTTTCAACAATAACTGGCGTTGGGAGCCGATTTGGTTTGACAATTTCTTTGAATAATACGTCAGGTTGGGCTATGGCTTCTATTAATTGTTGTAATTTTTCTGGTATCATAAGATGTTATCTTCCAAGTTTTGTTATATTTTTTATTACTGTTATTGTCAAACAGCGCGCGTATTTAAACACAATAATCTTCATATTTAAAGACACCTTATAAAAATATATTAAATATCGTTATTTTCTCTAGAATTTTCTCTCACATCAGGTAAAATTCGCAGATTCAATCAGTACTACTCAGGAATTTGCCGCTTATGGAACGCTCAACCACTCAGCTCGAAAAAATAGAAGCCATCGGACCCTTAGGCATGACCTTTGCAGCGATTGTGGTTGGGATTGTGGGTGGTATTGGTGCGATTATTTTTCGCGCGCTCATTGGCCTCATTCACAATTTTATGCTCTATGGAAAAATCGATATTAACTACGACGCGAATATTCATGCCGTAGCACCTCATTTAGAATGGTGGATTATTTTCGTTCCCGTCATTGGCTCGATTGCCGTGACTTGGCTTGTAAAAAATTTTGCGCCTGAAGCGCGGGGGCATGGCGTGCCGGAAGTCATGGATGCCATTTACAATAAACAAGGTATCATTCGACCAATTGTGGCAATTGTAAAATCGCTCGCCTCAGCAATTTCCATCGGTACCGGTGGCTCTGTCGGACGCGAAGGACCTATTGTACAAATTGGTGCGGCCATGGGTTCTACTATGGGCAGAATTATTCGCATGCCCGCCCGTCAACGAATTATTTTAATTGCTTGTGGCGCAGGTGCGGGCATTGCAGCAACGTTTAATACCCCTATCGGCGGACTGACTTTTGCCGTCGAATTAATGTTAGTCTCGATTAATGTTTCAAGCATCACTCTAGTCGCCATTGCCACCATCACCGCCTGTTATATTGGCCAGATGTATTTTGGTGCTCTACCCGCTTTTAATGTTCACGATTTAGAAGTCTTTATTCCTAAAGCCATCAGTGCCAGCGATTTGTTATTATATGCGCCATTTGGGGTGTTAGTGGGAATTTTCGCCGCAATTTTTATTAAATCCATTTATTGGTTTGAAGATTTATTCGATGAATTACCGATGAATGCGTATTTTCGTCATATGCTCGGCATGTTTTTATTAGGGATTTTATTATATTTATTCATGAAATATACCGGAAATTATTATATACAAGGCGTGGGCTATTCAACCATTCAAGATATTTTACGCGGTATTTTACAGCATCCATATTTTTTAATGTTATTAGTCGTCGCCAAACTGTTGGCAACGTGCTTAACCCTAGGATCGGGTGCTTCAGGTGGCGTATTTTCACCTTCGTTATATATTGGCGCAACCCTGGGTGGTGTAGTGGGAAATATTTTAAAACTCGCGTTACCTCATGCTCATATTCATCCTGAAATTTTTGCGCTTGCCGGCATGGCTGGCATGGTAGCTGGCAGCACCGGTGCGGTGTTAACGGCGATTATTATGATTTTAGAAATGACTCACGATTATAATGCCGTGTTACCCATCATGGTCTGTGTGGCGGTTGCACTAGCAGTGCGCACGATATTTTCACCACGCAGTATTTATACTTTAAAAATTCGTCGTCGTGGTGGTTATTTGCCAGAAGGATTGCAAGCTAGCATGCGTACCGATCAATGTGTGGTCGATATTATGTCGAAAAAATTACAATTTATTAACTACCAGGACTTACAAAATTTAACGGGTAGTGCCTGCGTTGCCTTATTCCAACCGCACCATCATATTGTGATTACGCAGAATGAAGAAATTTTGGGATCCATTCCTAAAGCCATCCATCAAGCTTTATCACGATCGCAACACATTAGCGTCGATGAATGGATCGATAAAAATTATTTAATTATTTCCTCAACCAGCAGCATTGCCAACCTACTCCGTTTACGCAACCTGCATCAGGTTGAAACATTATTTTTAAGCACACATCCTAAACAACCTGGAATAAAAGAAATTGTCGGAATTATTACTGCGAATGAAATTGCAGAAAGTGTGGAAAGTGTCGCGAATATTATTAATGCTTAAACATAACGATCCCATGGCAACATTATGGGATCGCTTAAGGCTTGAGATTTTTGAGCACCAGCCCTCAGGAATCAACGCGATACGGCCAGCAGAGTAGAATTATCAACATGCCCTACCCTATAAATTTATGAGCCTCTTTATCTTAAATAGGGTTTAACGACTTGATCGATAGCGCCAAAAATAGAATGCCCTTGTTCATCCAGCATTTCAATACGAATACGATCCCCAAATCTCATGAAAGGAGTTTTTATTTCGCCTTGATTAATTTTTTCGAGCATGCGAATTTCTGCCAAACACGAAGAACCATAACTGCGATCAATATTGGATACTGTACCCGAACCAATAATACTGCCCGCGCTTAAAAAGCGCGATTTCGCGGCATGGGCAATTAATTGTGGGAAATTAAACGTCATGTCGACGCCAGCATTAGGTTTACCAATGAGTTGACTATTCAAGTGACTGATTAAGGGTAAATGCACTTTTCCCTGTTGCCAAGCACAGCCTAATTCATCTAAGGTTACCGCAACCGGTGAAAAACTCGACGCAGGTTTACTTTGAAAAAAACCAAAGCCTTTATTTAATTCGGCGGGAATTAAATTGCGTAGTGAAACATCGTTGACGAGCATCACTAATTTAATGTGTTGACTAGCCATTTCGACACTCACACCCATCGGCACATCATCGGTGATAATGGCGACTTCTGCTTCAAAATCTATTCCCCACGCTTCCTCTTGCACAAGAATATCATCGGTGGGTGCGATAAAAGCATCGGAGCAGCCTTGATACATTAAAGGATCCGTCCAAAATTCTTCTGGTAATTCGGCGCCACGCGCTTTACGCACTAATTCCACGTGATTCACATAGGCGCTACCATCTGCCCATTGATAGGCGCGTGGTAATGGTGAATGTAATTCTTGCGGATGATAAGGAAAAGTATCGTTAAGCGATCCTTGATTTAAGCGTTGAGATAATTCTTGTAAAGCATCCTGCAGCTGCTCCCAATTTTCTAGTGCGTATTGTAGTGTCGGAGCAATTGACTTAGCACTTATCATCGTGCGTAAATCGCGACTGACGATCATTAATTCACCATCGCGTGTGTGATTTTTACGGGTTGCTAGTTTCATATTTAAATATCCACTTTATCAGTTTTAGCTTTTAAGACACCGCGACGAATTTGATCCAATTCCATCGCCACGAATAAGGCACGAAAATTACCTTCACCAAATCCCTGATTACCTTTGCGTTCGATAATTTCAAAAAATGCAGGGCCTACCATATTACCGGTAAAAATTTGCAATAATAATCCTTCTTCGGTTTGAGCATTACCATCAATTAAAATTTTATTGCGTTGCATGCGCGATAAATCTTCACCGTGTCCCGGAATGCGCTCGGGAATTTGTTCGTAATAGGTATCAGGCACTTTTAAAAATCGCAATCCGCGTAAGCGCATGGTTTCCACACTGTCATAAATATTCGCAGAGCCCAGGGCAATGTGTTGAATACCTTCGCCATTATACAATTGCAAATATTCTTCTATTTGCGATTCGTTATCGGTCGATTCATTTAAAGGAATACGAATTTTATTACAAGGACTGGTGAGTGCGCGGCTAATTAATCCGGTTTGAATACCACGAATATCAAAATAGCGAATTTGACGGAAATTAAAAATCTGTTGATAAAACACCGCCCACTCATCCATATTGCCGCGTAAAACATTGTGGGTGACATGATCTAAATACGTTAAACCGACACCTTGAATAAAAGATTCTGAACTGATGCGATTAAAATTATCTTGATAAATTTCATTCGTGGATTGATAGCGATCGATAAAATAAATTAAACTTTCGCCAATGCCATAAATTGCCGGAGCTTGTACTGAGGTTTTACCGCGTTCGCCGCGATATTCACGCGCACCTAATTTTAATGCCCGCTTAAAAGCATATTCTGCATTTTTTACCCGAAAACCCATGGCCGAAATCGAAGGGCCATGCGTGTGACGAAAGCGTTCGGCCATACTTCCTTCAGCATTATTAATAATAAAATTAATATCACCCTGGCGCAGCACGGTAATATCCATGCTTTGATGTTGCCAAAATGGTGCAAATCCCATATTCGAAAATTGTTTTAACATTTTTTCTTTATCGGTGGATGCAAATTCAATAAATTCGAAACCGTCTAAACCCATAGGGTTTTCCATCAATGCGGGGGTTTGATTAGGATCAAAGATTGCCATGCTGTTTTCCTTTAAAGTCGATATTGAATCAATTATTCAGTGGTTGCTTGTGTGATAACATAAAATATCAGCGGTTTTTGTTTTACCAATGCTTGGCCTATTTCCCAAGGTTTGGCATATAATAATTTAATTTCCCCTACGTAAGACGCGTTAAATATGGTGGGATTAACCGTGAAATACCAACGTGTCACACCCGGTTTTCCAGGCATAGACGTCTTAGGTGCGATAAAAACTTGTTTATCTAATGATAATAAATTGCTGGGATAGGATACGGTAAACCATGAATAGCCGGTGGTGGGGTTGGCTTTTTGTTCGATGATGATTTGCTTATTTTCTTTGGTTAATACAATCGTTTTAGCCGCATCGTGATAGACATTTGGCGGAGTCGCCGCAGACACTAGTTCCGAGCGGGCGATAGATTCATCGGCAAAGCCATTGATTGCGAAAAGTAAACTTAATATTATGAGTAAGCAGCGCATTCGATTTTCTCCTAACCTTAGCCTTTTATGAGGGCGTGTTAACAATTCGTTAGGCTGAGACGTAGCTCGTTGCTTTAGCGTAGTTGTCAGCATGCCCTAATCTTGAAGTTAATTATACTCATGAATATAGCGCTCGCCCATTATTTTTTACGTTCGACGCTTATTTTGTTAGTATCTCCTATCCACTGTCAATAAGGACTTTTTATGGAAATTGCCCTGGTTATTTTACTCGGTGTTAGTATTGTCTTGTTAGCAATCGTATTACGCAGTGTAACACAGTTACGCGATCAGCAATTGCGTTTGAGTACGCAATTTGAACATCATCAATTCGAACAAAAATTCTATCAATTATCTCAAGAAATTCATCAACAACATCATCAATGGCGTGAACAGTTGCATCAATCTTCACAACAATTACAGCAATTAATTCATCAACAACATCGTGATGATATGGAAAGTGTCTTAAAACACTTACAGCAAGGTATTCAGGATTTACGTGCGCAAATTCAACAAACCTTAGAAAATAATACTCAATTTGTGGGTAAACAAGTCGATTCATTAAATCAAACCACACAAGAAAAACTACAGATGATTTCGGGACTCGTCGAAAAACGCTTAAGTGAAGGTTTTGAAAAAACCAATGCTACTTTTACTGATATCATGAAACGTTTGATTATTATCGACCAAGCGCAACAACGAATTACCGAATTATCAACTCACGTAGTCAGTTTGCAAGAAGTGTTAGCAGATAAACGCAGTCGCGGCGCATTTGGAGAAGTGCAATTAAGTGCCTTGATCCGCAATATGTTGCCAGAGAATCATTTTGCTCTTCAACATACGTTAAGCAATAACACGCGAGTGGATTGTTTGTTGTTTCTGCCCGCGCCCACCGGAAATATTTCAATTGATGCTAAATTTCCGTTAGATACCTATCGACAATTAACGGAATGCCGGAATGAAACAGAACACAAAGCACTTGCGCAACGTTTTCGCCAAGATTTGCGTAAACACATTCAAGATATTGCCAGCAAATATATTTTACCGCCAGAAACAGCCGATGGCGCCATCATGTTTTTACCCGCAGAAGCGATTTTTGCTGAAATACATGCGCATTTTCCTGATATCGTCGAAGAAGCGCAACGCGCTAAAGTTTGGTTAGCTTCACCGACGACGATGATGGCAATTTTAACCACTGTGCGAGCCGTGATTAAAGACGACGCCACTCGCCAACAAATTCATATTATTCAAGAGCACTTAAGAAAACTTGCGAAAAATTTTGAACTCTTCCGCTCACGCATGAATAATTTGTCCGTTCATATTCGCAAAGCCCACGAAGATGTCGATCAAATTCACACCTCCGCCAATAAAATTGTCACTCAATTTGCAAAAATCGAAGCCGTCGACTTAGCCACAGAAGAACTCGAAGAGCAGTAATCTCGCTCTAAAAGGTAGCCTGGATCGAAGCGAAGCGGTAGCCTGGAACGAAGCGAAGCGAGATCCAGGATCACCACCTGAATAAATGATCAATACTCTGAACCTACTTTGAATCCTAGAGATATTCCAAAATTACATTTCCCCGGCAGAGATTCACGATAATTAAATTAACAAGACGGTACGAATGTCTAATAACATAAAATAAAGCACTTCGCTGAACCTATAAAAAACAAAACCCGCAAAAAAGCGGGTTTTGTTTTTTTTAAGTGACCTTAAAAAATTATTTACCATAACGGTGATGTCTTGCACCTTTGGTATAAATTGGAGCAGCTTTCGTATAAACAGGAGCTGGAGCAGCTTGTTGGCAAGTGTTGCTTACGCCCATACCGGAAGTATTCGCACAACCAGAAAAACCAACAACGGCAATAGATGCCACTGCAACAACAGCAACTTTACTAATTAATTTTCTCATTGGATTTACCCTCTTTAAAATAAAGTGTTAACACTAGACTTACCGTTAATAAATTTGCTTGGTCAGAATTTATAGGTGATATCCCCCTCTAGTCCCAAGCAATTTTCGGTTAAGCCGAATGGCTATTTATACCTAAGTTTTTGCTGAATGCAAGCCCTAAGCCAATAAAAAATAATATTTATTTACAATAATGATTATTTTATTACTTCCGATGCACAAAAATTAATGAGTGACTCGGTTGGGTAAATTTTCAACCGCCGCAAGCGCCATGTCAAAAAATGCACGAATTACCACATACATCATGGTATAGTTAATTTTACCTAGACGCATTTTAGTCATGATTTGCTGCCAACGATCGACCATTTCTTGATATTGATGATACCAATCTTCAATTTGCTGACTAAGCGCCATGGTATTATCGCTATGAAGTAAAACGCCACTGGTTAATGTGCGTTGCAAAGAATCGATATCATCGCGATAATGTGAGCGCGATAATGCCTCCCAACGATTCGATACTTTTAAACTGCTAATTTGCGTGCGTAGCCAATCTAAATGCAAATATTCACCGACGGCATAATACGCTTTGGCAAAGGTTTCTAGGGTAAAACCACGCGTTTTTGCCCCCTCGATAATGTCCATTGCCGAATACATTTCATTGCAAATCACAATTTTTTCTGCGATCGCATCGGGGACACCTTGTTCTTGTAATGCTGATAACTGTTGGTTAAACGATTCTTGGGCTACTCCTTGTAAGAGAGTGGGTAGTAAACGTTGTAATTCATCCACGGCATGTAAAAAATATTCTACGCCCGTAGCGATATTTAACGGATGCGGACGATTGCGTAATATCCAGCGCGTGACTCGGCGAATAAGACGATTCACGGTAAACAATAAATTAGATTGCACCTGAGCATTCACATTATTTTCCAGCGCAATAATCAAATGATTAAATGTGGTTAATTTAAAAATACGTCGCGCCATCATATAAGCACGCACGATATCGGCTTGAGATGCGCCCGATTCATCTTGTAAACGCGCCACAAAGGTTAAGCCCATTTCATTTAAAATAGTATTACTTAATTGTGTCGCAATAATTTCGCGGCGCAAGCTGTGTTGACGCATTGGCGCAAGAAAACGTTCGCGTAGCACATCTGGAAAGGCTTTTTCCAGCATATTTTGCAAGTTATCATCTTCAGGAAGATCGGTATCTAAGAGTTGTTGTTTTAAAATATTTTTACTATAGGCCAGTAGCACCGCAATTTCTGGACGAGTAAAACCTTTACCATCATTTTTACGTTCAATAAACGCTTTATGATCGGGTAAATATTCGAGCTTACGATCAATTAATGATTTTTGTTCTAAATCATTTATGTAATCGGCATATAAATCTAAATTCGCAACGGCTTGCTCAGCGGCACGACTGATCGCTAAGGTTTGTTCATAATTATCCCGCAAGACTAATTTTGCAACTTCATCACCCATTTCCGCGAGTAATTGATTACGTTGTTTTTCGGTTAAGTCACCGTTAGCCACAACCGTGTTTAATAAAATTTTGATATTCACTTCATGATCGGAGCAATCCACTCCGGCTGAATTATCAATAAAATCAGTAAAACAAATGCCACCATTTAAAGAGTATTCAACTCGCGACGCTTGGGTTAAACCTAAATTGCCGCCTTCTGCAATCACACGTGCACGCAGTTCATTGGCATTCACGCGAATCGCGTCATTGGCACGGTCCCCGACATCGGCATGAATTTCATGGCTGGCTTTGACATAAGTGCCTATTCCACCATTCCATAATAAATCTACCCGTGCTTTTAAGAGATAACGAATTAATTCTTGCGGAGTGACATAATCGCTTACAATATCCAAACGTTCTTTCATGGCTGCGGTGACTTTAATGTATTTCGCACTGCGTTTAAACACCCCACCACCCGTTGAAATGAGGTTTGGATTATAATCTTCCCAGGTAGAGCGCGGTAAGTGAAATAAACGCTGACGCTCCTGAAAACTTTGAGCAGAATCGGGATTGGGATCGATAAAAATATGAATGTGATTAAACGCGCCAATTAAACGAATGTGGGGGGAAAGCAACATACCATTGCCAAAAACATCGCCGCTCATATCACCAATGCCCACGACGTCAAAATCCGTGGTGGCGACATCTAAATTTAATTCGCGAAAATTACGTTTGACCGATTCCCATGCGCCGCGTGCGGTAATGCCCATTTTTTTATGATCATAACCTTGCCCACCACCTGAAGCGAACGCATCGCCCAACCAAAATTGATATTCTTGCGCAATTTGATTGGCAATATCAGAAAATGTGGCCGTGCCTTTATCGGCAGCCACGACTAAATAGGGATCGTCATCGTCATAACAAATAACTTGAGGGGGTTTTACTACCTCATGATTAATTAAATTATCGGTAATATCGAGTAAGCCGCGAATAAAATTTTGATAGCAATGAATGACAATTTCCATTAATTCTTCGCGCGTGGCATCCGCGGGTAATAATTTAGGAACAAAACCACCTTTTGCACCTTGTGGCACGATTACAGCATTTTTAACTTGTTGCGCTTTCATTAAACCTAAAATTTCTGTGCGAAAATCTTCTCGGCGATCTGACCAGCGAATACCACCGCGCGCCACTTTTGCCATGCGTAAATGCACGCCTTCAAATTGAGGTGAGTAAACAAAAATTTCATAACAAGGAGCAGGTTGTGGAATATCGGAAATCACGCGAGAATTTAATTTAAAGGATACATAAGACTTCGCTTGATTATTGGCATCCGTTTGAAAAAAATTGGTTCGATAGGTTGCCTGAATAACTTCTAAATAGCGACGAATAATGCGATCTTCATCGAGGCTTGCCACTTCATCTAAGGCCAGGGTTATTTTCGCCAGTAAACGTTTTACAGTTTCTTCCCGATTAACAATAGTGCTAGGTTCAAATAATAATTTAAATAAACCAATTAAATCACCTGCAATTAAGGCATGTTCACTCAAGGCTTGTTCAATATAGGCTTGGCTAAAGGTAAAACCAATTTGTCGTAAATATTTAGCATAGGCGCGTAAAATCACCACATCACGCCAGGAAACGCGTGCCGTTAACACTAAGCGATTAAAACCATCATTTTCCGCGTCTCCAGTCCACACGGCGGCAAAACATTCTTGAAATAATTCTTTAACCGCATCGACATCTAAGATAGCGCCTTGATCGTGAGTGACATTAAAGTCATTGATCCACACTTCTTTATCCTGTTGAAATTCAATTCGATGGGGTCTTTCCCATAAAACACGTAATCCCATATTTTCAAAAATTGGTAACGCGTTGGAGAGTTCAAATGTTTCGTTGGCTTGAAATAATTTAAAATGAAGAAAGCGTTTATCTTCTATCGGCGAACGATAAACACTCATGCTTAATGAATTTTTAGCCAAGGATTCAATGTGCGTAACATCCACTACTGCTTGTTGCGGAGAAAAAGTTTCTTGGTAACTGGAAGGAAATGCATTTTTATAGCGAGTAATGAGTTCATTGCCTCGCTCTTCGCCATAGCGTTCAATCAATAAATCATTAAAATCATCACTCCATGTGCGAGTGATGGCAATAATTTCTTGCTCGATGGATTTAATATCATAGTGAATTGCCGCATCAGCATTCACTCGCACCACAAAATGAATGCGCGCTAATAAGGAATCCGAAAATTGCGTAGTAAACGATACTTCAGAACCTTGGAATGCGCGCAATAAAATTTTTTGAATATTTTCGCGCAAATACGTACTAAACCTGTCGCGTGGCACATACACCAAACACGAAAAAAATCGATCATAAATATCTTTACGCACGTAAAGTTTAACTCTTTTGCGTTCGTAGAGATGATAAATTCCCAGACTTAATTCATATAATTCATCGACGCTCGCTTGAAATAAATCATCGCGTGGTAAGGTTTCTAAAATATTTAATAACGCTTTGGCGGCGTGTCCGGTAGGTAATAGCCCTGACATCATCATCACTTTTGCCACTTTACCGCGCAACAGTGGAATGTGTTTTGGGCTGGTATTATAAGCCGTTGACGTATATAAACCAATAAAGCGACGTTCACCAACAAATTTACCCTGCTTATCGAATAATTTTACGCCGATGTAATCGGTATAAGCACGGCGATGAACGGTGGATAAGGTATTGGTTTTTGCAATCATTAGCACTTGTTTGGATAATATTTGTTTACGCGCTTCTGAAGGCATATTAGCGAGAACGCGCGAAAGTGTGCTGTGCTCTTCATTACGCAATACCCCGAGGCCAGTGCCTGGAACTAAATTTAACGATTGATTTTCACCCTCTCCCACTAATTGATAATCGCGACAACCGATAAAGGTAAAATGATCGCGGATCAACCAATTTAAAAAATCTTTAGCTTCAGTAATATCTTCGGGATCGTGATTGCTGTGCAATTGATTTAAAGCTTCGACACATTCGCTCATGCGTTTTTTCATGAGCTGCCAATCTTCAACTGCTTCTCTTACATCATTGAGGGCGTGCATTAAGCCTGCTTTTAATTGATTTAAGGCCGCTTCATCGGTTTCTTTGTCGATTTGAAAATGCAAAACCGCTTCATATTCTTCATGGTGATGGCCATTACGCAGTAATACCTTTTGAATTTGGTGATGAGCATCGCGTTTAAAATGGATCCCACCACTATGCATGATAAAATGCGGACTGTAGCCTTGGCGGGTGATTTCCATTAGTGAAGAATCGACTAAAAATGGCATGTCTTTCGAGGATATTTCGACAATGGTGTGGGTGGATTGCCAACCGTCATGCTCAAGACGAGGATTATAAATGCGAATTTTTATTTCGGCTGGATTGCGCTGCGTTAAAAAACTCCATAAAGAAACCATTAAACCGTAAAGTTCGTTTTCTGAAAAAGAACATAAGTCTTCTTCAGCCACAGTCGCGTAAAATTGTTGCGTAAACTGACTGATTAAACTGGCTTGAGAGCTCCCCATCTGCTGGGTTAAGGTTTGAATCACTTTCGCAATTGTTAGTTCTTTCTGACTCATCACAGCGACGCCACTCACGATTGAATTCTCCATTCAGTAGATAATTGATGCGAAACGATTAGGGCATGCTAACAATGCTACTCTGCTTAGCATTCGCCTTGATTTTTTATGCGCCCCTGCCCAAAAATCAACGAACCACACTTCAGCGTAGCGAATTGTATCACGCCTTACGGTTTTTCAATGCGTCGTCATCGTATCATATTTTATACAGAAATGGTTATAAAATTCTGGGGTAATAGTGTTTATTATTGATGAAGTTAGCTTAAACAAGATTGGGCAAATTTTGGATAACTTGCATTAATAAAGTGGTGGGTCGTGATGGATTCGAACCATCGACCAATAGATTAAAAGTCTACTGCTCTACCGACTGAGCTAACGACCCACTGAATCAATCAGAGAGGTGAATGATACTGATTTCATTCAAAATGGCAAGGGTTTTGGTAAAATTTTTTAACTGCGCGATAGAACTATTTTATCAAAAATCAACAAAGTATTAGGTCTATCGCTTGAATGTATCTCAAATGAGATATAGACTTTAAACATCAATAGTCATGGAGAAGTCATTATGCCTCATACTTCAATGCTACATGTTCGCGTAGACAATGAACTCAAGACCAATGCAGCAAAAAATCTTGCACGTTTTGGTTTGACAGTATCAGACGCCGTTCGTATTTTGCTAACTCGCATAACTCAAGAAGGCGGCTTGCCATTAGCATTAACAACTGATCCAGAAGCACATGATGCTTGGTTTCGTGAGAAAGTACTTGAAGCTCTGGCTGACACGCGGCCTGCTGTATCTCATAAACAGGTCATGGACGAAGCACAGTCCTTAATTGCACGGAAGCATTTAAATGACCCCATTGTCTAAACCACGATAAAATAGTAGCTCAAGCAGCTTTAACCTCTACAAGCATATTTATGCCTTCATGATCGAGTGCATCTTGAATCGCCAATGCAACAAACTGTTCTGGGGAGTAGCCTAACCTTAGCGCAAAATCATTCGCCTTCTTGGGGCTAACACTTTTGCGACCATGCTCTAAATCGCAAAGATATTGCGTGGAGACGTTTAGTAGTTTTGCGAAATCAGTTTGACTGATTTCATCGCAAAGGCGTATTGAGCGAATAACACCACCTAGCGTGAGTTTGCCACAGAGTTTTTCTAGGTGTTTTTTTGCGTTAGTAGTCATGCTTGTTTACCTCCATAACCGTGATCAAATGGACTATTTGGCGTTCATCTACAGTGTATATTGCACGATATGCCTTGTTGAGTCTGATTGATCGCTGACCTTTGCGATTTCCTTTGAGTGGCTCATCGTGAAAACCTTTAATCTTCCTGGTATAAGAAATGCCAAATCGCTCAACGGCATCTACCCAAAATAATAGCTTTTCTTTGATAGACATCGGTACTTTCGTTAAGTCTTTTTGAGCGCTTTTAGTTAACTCAACTTGACAAAGTGTCATTCAATAATCCATTTAATATTAGTCGATACTACTCCAGTTTACACCAATTATGTGTAAATCTCAAATCGACAGACTAAAAATTTTATGAACTGCATTACATTAAAAACTGGCATTTAAAAGTCTTACTTCCCCGGCACATCACCCCACAAATATTTATGCAATTGTATTTGCAGGCGTACGGGTAGCCTATCTTCGACGATCCAGTTGGCTAAATCCGTGGCGGATAATTGTTGATAGCTGGGTGAGAGTAAAATTTCAGCACGTTCACATAAACGATGTTCGCTCAAAATATTTTTTGTCCATTCATAATCAGTTCGATCACAAATTACAAATTTAATTTGATGGTGAGATTTAAGATAATCGAGATTGCTCCATAAATTTTTATCAACCTCGTTTGATCCTGGCGTTTTAAGATCTAAGACGACATGCACCCGTGGATCGACATCAGCTATGCTAAGTGCACCACTGGTTTCCAGTGATACCTGAAAGTGTTCATCACACAATTGGGTTAATAAGGTTAAACAAGCTGGTTGTGCTAAAGGCTCGCCGCCTGTTACCGTCACATAGCGTGTGGTATAAGATTTTATTTGTTGGATGATGGTGGACAGATCCATTTTGGTTCCACCTTGAAACGCATAGGCGCTGTCGCAATATTGGCATCGCAACGGACAGCCAGTTAAGCGCACAAATACCGTTGGCACACCGACTGTTTTGGTTTCGCCCTGCAGCGATAAAAATAACTCAGTAATTCTGAGTGAAGGTTCAAGCATTGGCATTCGCCGCCGTTGAAATATCTTGTAAGCGTTTGTTTGCTAAATGCGCCGCTGGAGAATCTGGAAATCGTTTTACAACTTTACGAAAATTTTCGCGAGCTTGCGCCAACTTACCTTCGTCGTAAGCCATGTAGCCGAGTTTTAACCAAGCATCAGCCGCTTTGGTGGCCGTCGGAAATTGGGTGACGACAAGATTAAATTGTGTTTTGGCATTGGCATTATCGCCATTCACTAAATACAATTCGCCCAGCCAATAATGCGCATTCACTAAGAAACGTCCTTGAGGATAGGCTTTTAAATAATCCTGTAATGCCGTGATGGCTTGTTTATAGTTGCGTTTACCAATATAAGAATAGGCATTTTCATAAACATCTTGTTCTTTTAATTGATTTTCCGTGCTGCCGATGGCGGCCAAATCACTTGCAGCTCCCGATTTAAGCGCAGCGCTGGTTTTGGTTGATTTGCCCGTTTTCAGTTTATCCAAACGATTACTTAAATCTTGATAGATGTCACGTTGTTGGTTTTGCAATACCTGCAATTGATGGGCTTGCACGTCCAACTGACCGCGTAAATCTTGTACTTGTTGCTGCAACTGCGCAAACTGTTGCGGAGATTGCGTTTGTTTCATGAAACGAATTTGTTGTTCAAGCCGTTGCACCCGTTCATCCAAACTCAAACCTTGCACGTCATCGGCGGTTGCATCTTGATTGTTTGAAGCCGTTGAATCGGTTTGAACTAAGGGTGTACTAGGATTGGAACCAACCGCAGTATTTTGATTGGTTCCATTTCCATTGATGTTTGATGCGGATGGTTCTACTGTTGAGCCTCCAGAAACAACCGGCGCCCCAGCCGATGCATTCGTCGAATTATTAGCGGACGAATCATCATTGCTGAATTGGGCAAACCCGTTAATACAGGTGGCGATGGCTAAACTGAATACTGCCAGTAGAACAAACCGTTTCATCGTCTTATGCCCCGAATTTCATGTTGACACGACGATTTTGGCTATAGGAGCCTTCATCGTTACCCAATGCTACTGGTTCTTCTTTACCATAGCTAATCACCGTGATTTGGCTAGAAGAAACCCCTTGCATTTCTAACTCTTGTTCAACTGCTTTCGCACGACGTTCACCTAACGCTAAGTTATAAGCACGACTACCGCGTTTATCGGTGTTACCAGCCAGCGTAATATGAACACTAGGGTTTTTGGTTAAGAAAATAGCGTAACCGTCGATCACTTGTTTAGCGCTGGGTTGTGGATTGGAATCGTGGCCAGCATTGGCATTTAATGGTTTTAATGCCCAAGGTTTAATATCGTTACTGTCATATGAGAAATAAATAGTGTTATATTGTTTCACCAAACTTGCGACTGTAAATGAACCCACTTGGCCGCTAAAATCAGCATTAGGACCAACGCCATTTACAATTGCACTATCACTACCATCGCCTGCTAATGCACCACCAGCTCCTGCACTGCCCCCTGGAACTGCGCAAGATGCGACTAAAAGAGTTGCCGCACTTAACGTCAACGTGGCTAAAACATGTTTAATCATTTTCATAATATTTCCCCTACCTAGGTAAAAAAGTTAAGATAAAAAAGGAGACCAAGCTGGAGATTGCACATCTCCATCGCGGGAAGGTAAATTTAATTTAACTCGCCCATCCGCGGAAACCATAGCGAGTTGAACTCTACTGCCAACGTTACTCGCATAAAGAATCATTTGCCCATTTGGGGCAATGCTGGGCGATTCTTCAATACCCGATCCCGTTAATAACTTTAAAGTTCCCGTCGCTAAGTCTTGAGAAGCAATATCGAAATTGCCTTGCGCATCTCGATGCAGCATTACAATCGATTTTCCATCAGGTGTATAGCTTGCACGCGCATTAAAACTGCCATCGAAGGTGACTCGAGAAATTGCACCTGAGGCTAAATTAATTTTATATATTTGCGGAGAACCGCCGCGATCGGAGGTAAAAACAATTGAGCTACCATCAGGCGACCAGCTCGGTTCCGTATCAATAGAATAACCTTGCGTGAGTTGACGCATGCTGCCATTACTTAAATTCACCGTATAAATTTTGGGGCTTCCACTTTTAGACAATACCACCGCTAAGGTTCTACCATCGGGTGAAAAAGCCGGCGCACTATTAATGCCTTTGAAGCTGGTAATTAATTGGCGTGAACCGCTGGTAATATCTTGCATAAAAATTTGCGAATTACCATTTTCAAAGGATACATAGGCGAGTTTCTTACCATCGGGCGACCAATCAATCGACATGATGGGTTTCCACGAACGCAATAATACTTTAGGGTTATAACCATCGGCATCGGAAATTTCTAATGAATAGCGTGCGCGCTGTCCTGGTGAGCGCACAACATTGACATAGGCTAAGCGAGTGGAAAAAATTCCACGAATGCCTAATAAACGTTGATAAATTAAATCGCTGATGTGATGAGCAAGCGAGCGCATTTGGTTTTCGGGAATATTGAACGTTTGATTCAATAAAACGGATTGATTTTTGTCTTGCGCTTGATTAGCAAATAAATTTAATAATGAAGTTTGTACGCTATATTGGCCGCCAGAACCTTGTACCTGCCCGATAACTAAATCATCCATGCCAAATTTGCGCCAGTAAGGGAAATCGACTCCGGCAATATTACTTGGAAATTGCGACATTTTATTCACCGGCAATAAGCGAAATTGCCCTGAATTTTTTAAATCAGAGCTAATGACTCCGGCAATATTATTATCTTGCGAAAAATCTTGGCCCTGTCCTGCAAAAGGTACGACCGCAATGGGAATGGCGTTATTAACCCAACGTGTTAATTCAATATTTAACAGCGCATAAGTGGGGTTTAAAAATAAAAAACCAAGACTGGCTATGGTTACTTGCAATAATCTACGCATACTCTTCCTTACGTTGTAATGGTGAACTGTCGAAAATATTGGTCAAATATATCGGGATCGGAGGGAACTGGCAATGGGGAAGCTTTATAAACTGCATTCATTGCCGATTGATCCAGCGCACTATCACCACTGGTGGTTGCAATACTCACCGCAACAACCATACCGCCCGGCGCTAGTTTTACTAATAATTTGGCTTTGGCATCGGGTGACGACGATTCGGGTTTATTCCAATTATTTTCAATCGCACTTTGAATAAGTCCCATGTATTGTGAAACCACATTATCCGTTTGCGCTTTGCGCAGAGTATTTAATTTTGTTTGTTCTTGTGATAGTTGTTGTGCCATTTGTTGTTGTAATTTATCTTTGGTTAATTT
>JAHCLG010000030.1 GCA_026125385.1 Legionellales bacterium | reverse complement strand
CGTCTGACTGTCGATGACTTAGGGCGTTGGATTGGCAGGCGGGCGGCGGCGCAAATTCGCGTTAACTCGTTAGAAAATATAGTCCTGCCACCAAGGCATAAATTATCACGCTATATTCATCAACATCCTTTATTACGTAGAGATAGCGCTTTAATCGATTCTTCAAAGTCTATGTTTCGATGGGCAGAACAACAAAAAATCCCTGCTTTTGCCATTGGAATTAATTATGGCTATCGTCAAGGACGAAATATGGATGGTTCGAGACGAAGTCAATTCGTGAGCGCCAGTGTTACGTTTGATTTGCCACTATTCTCATCTAATCGCCAAGATAAGGTTATTTCAGCGAACGAGAATAAAATTCAAGCCGCTGAGTCTGCGAGACAAACAGAATATCGTAATATGCTGAAAATGTTTTATGAAGAGCGTCACATTATAGAGCATTCTTCTCAACGTATTCATCTGTTACAGACCCAGATAGTGCCAAGAGCACAGGAGTTTGCAGAGTCTAGTCTTACGGCCTATCAAAATAATCAAGTTGATTTTTTAAGTATTTCAAAAGCCTATCAGGCGCAACTTAAAGATAAACTCGATTTACTAAAAGCACGCGTTAAACGCGCACAAGCTTTCGTTATGCTTGAATACCTAAGGGGGAAGTAATATGAAAAAACCATTGCTTTGGGTCATAGTTGTGATCGTGATCTTCTTTGCTGGTTTTATGACTAAGTCTACGTTATTTTCTCATGACAAAGCTTCATCCATGCCAGAAAAAGCGGAGCGAAAAGTATTATATTGGGTTGCCCCAATGGATGCTAATTATCGGCGTGATAAACCGGGCAAGTCTCCCATGGGAATGGATCTTGTTCCTGTCTATGCAGATGCTCATGCTAATAATACTAATGAAGTAACTATTTCACCCAATGTTGAAAATCAGCTTGGCGTTAAAGTTGCTGAAGTACAAAAAAAAGTGTTATCACGCGAGATAAAGACTGTAGGGTATGTCACCATTAATGAAAATAATATCGATCATGTTCATAGTTACACGAGTGGTTGGGTGAGAAAACTCTTTGTAAAATCCACGGGCGAACATGTTCAACAGGGACAAAAACTCTTGTCTTTATTTTCTCCCGAATTGAATAATGCTCAGGAGGAGTATCTGCTTGCTCTGAAAAACAATAATCCCGCATTGATTAGAGCAGGAAAACAAAAGCTTTTAACGCTAGGGATCTCTAAGATTCAAGTTAAAGCGCTGACAGAGTCTATGAAAGCCACAGAAACCATTGACATATTTGCTAAACATTCAGGCATCATTTCTAAATTGCATGTCCGTGAGGGTAAGTTTATAAAACCGGATATGGATTTAATGACCATTGATGACCTAAGTTCAATTTGGATAATAGCAGATGTTTTTGCTAAGCAGTCTTCCTTTGTTAAGCCAGGCGAGGTTGCCATTGCACGGCTTTCGGCTAAAACATGGCAAGGAAAAGTGGACTATGTTTATCCCGAGCTTGATCCAAAAACGCATACTCTTAGAGTTAGACTGATGTTTCCTAACCCAGATTTAAGCTTAAAGCCCAATATGTATGCAAGCGTTATGATCCAATCTGAGCCAACCCATAAAACACTTGCCGTGCCAGCCGCAGCACTTATACGAACTGAAAATGGTGACAGGGTGATCCTCGCATTAGGCAAGGGACGCTATCAAGCGAAGCCCGTGACGGTAGGCATTCAATCAGGCGACTATTATCAGGTGATATCAGGAGTAAAAGAAGGTGAGAGAGTTGTCACATCAGCTCAGTTCTTAATTGATTCTGAATCTAATGTGAGCGCTGATTTAAATCGCATGGATGAGCAACAAGAGCAAAATACTAATCAAGACGTGTCAAAAGAGTATGTGGGCATGGGAATTGTGCAACATGTTGACCAGAAATCAAGGAAAATCATGCTACATCACAACCCAATTGATGCTCTTGATATGCCAGAAATGACGATGACTTTAGCTGTTTCTCCTCAGTGTGATTTGGCCGGACTTCAGGCTAATGACTCTATCCATTTTGTGTTAATTAAGAAGAACAACCAGTTTGAAATTATCAAAATCCACAACATGGGGCCATCAATGAAAGCAAAAGGGGAAGGACATGATCACGCGCATCATTGAATGGTCGCTAGATAATCGATTTTTAATTATTGTTGCTACATTAATTCTGATTGCGTTGGGTGTTTATGCAATACAGCACACGCCCGTTGATGCTATTCCTGATTTATCCGATGTTCAAGTGATTGTAAAAACCAATTATCCAGGACAAGCACCTCAAGTGGTTGAAGACCAAGTGACTTATCCACTTGCCACGGCAATGCTTGCAGTTCCTGGTGCAGTCACGGTTAGAGCATATTCATTCTTTGGTGACTCCTATGTCTATGTTATCTTCAAAGACGGCACTGACTTATATTGGGCGCGTTCACGTGTTTTAGAATATTTAAATCAAGTGGCGAGTCAATTACCCAGTAATGCCAAGCCTGAGTTAGGACCTGATGCAACGGGTGTAGGTTGGATTTATCAATATGCGTTGGTCGATAAAACGGGGCATCATGATCTTTCAGAGTTAACCAGTATTCAAAACTGGCAAATTAAATATGAGTTGCAAACGGTTCCTGGCGTATCTGAGGTCGCGACCATGGGTGGTATGGTTAAGCAATATCAGGTGGTTTTAGATCCTGACCTACTTCGGACTTATGGTCTAACTTTGCAACAAGTTAAAAAAGCCATCCAAGAAGCCAACAGTGAAACTGGTGGCTCTGTGGTTGAAATGGGTGAAGCTGAATATATGGTTCGTACCAATGGTTATATTCATTCGTTAAAGGATCTTCGCTCGATACCACTAGGTATTAATCATAATGGAACACCTATTTTATTAAAAAATGTAGCAACTATCCGACTTGGCCCTGAAATGCGTCGAGGCATTGCTGAGCTTAATGGAAAAGGAGAAGTTGTTGGCGGTGTGGTTGTGATGCGTAGTGGAGAAAACGCCCTTAAAACAATAACCGCGGTTAAGAAAAAGCTACATGCTATTCAAAAGAGCCTTCCCAAGGGTGTGAGAATTGTTGAAACCTATGATCGCTCAGGGTTAATTACTCGTGGGATCCATAACCTCCAATGGAAGTTGGTTGAAGAATCATTAATTGTTATGTTGGTTTGCTTCGTGTTTCTCTGTCATTTCCGCTCAGCGCTTATCGTGATTGTTAGTTTACCAATAGGAATCTTGGCTGCGTTTTTGATCATGTATTGGCAAGGGATTAATGCCAATATTATGTCGCTGGGTGGTATAGCCATTGCCATTGGGGCCATGACTGATGCTGCAATCGTAATGATTGAAAATGTTCATAAGCATATTGAACGGGATGGGTTAACTCAGTCGAATCGATGGCAATTGATCCGTCAGGCCACGTTGGAGGTTGGGCCTCCGTTATTTTTTTCATTACTCATTATCACCTTAAGTTTTCTGCCGGTATTTGCGCTGCAAGCCCAGGAGGGGAAACTTTTTGCTCCGCTAGCATTTACTAAAACGTATGCAATGGCTGCTTCCGCTGGTCTATCCATAACCTTGGTTCCGGTATTAATGGGGTTATTTATTCGTGGAAAAATCATATCAGAGCGTAAAAACCCAGCAAATCGTTTTCTTATTGCCATCTATCGCCCCGTGATACACGTTGTGTTGAAGTCACCTTGGGTTGTTGTGCTGTTAACATTGCTTGTTGTGATAGCTACCAGTATTCCCATTCACCATTTAGGCTCAGAGTTTATGCCCACATTAGATGAGGGTGATTGGATGTATATGCCAACCACTTTGCCGGGGATCTCGATTGGTAAGGCAAGGCAACTACTTCAGCAAACCGATAAATTAATTAAAACAGTACCTGAAGTAAAAAGCGTATTTGGCAAAATTGGACGAGCAAATACCGCAACTGATCCAGCTCCGTTGACGATGATCGAGAGTGTCATTCAACTAAAGCCTAAAAGTGAGTGGCGTGCAGGTATGACACGTGAAAAGCTTAAAGCGGAATTTAATCAACTAATTCAGTTTCCTGGTTTGACTAATGCTTGGGTGATGCCTATTAAAACCCGGATCGATATGCTGGCGACGGGAATTAAGACGCCGGTTGGCATTAAAATTACAGGCCCTTCCTTACACACCATTCAATCCATTGGTCAAAAAATTGAAGACATTCTTAAACCCGTTAAAGGAACGGCTTCGGTTTATGCTGATCGATCAGCAGGTGGTCGATATATTCAAATTAAAATTAATCGTCAGCATGCGGCACGTTATGGTTTGAACATTAAACAAGTACAAGAGGTTGTTCGTACGGCGATTGGTGGCATGAATGTTACCCAAACTATAGAAGGTCGAGAGCGCTTCCCTGTTAACATTCGTTACCCACAAGCTGATAGAGATTCTTTAGAGCGGATCAAAGCGTTACCCATCGTGACACCGACAGGAGCCCATATCCCTTTAGACGAAGTGGCAGATGTGTTTATTACTGGTGGACCTCCTGTGATCAAAAGTGAAGATGCAAAATTAACGGGGTGGGTGCTTGTTGATATTGATCACGTTGATGTGGGCACTTATATTAAACGCGCCAAGGCGGCGTTGAGCCAAAAGCTGACGATGCCACCGGGATATCGGTTGATTTGGTCTGGTCAATATGAGTATATGCAGCGTGCGAAAGCAAGGCTGATGAAAGTCGTGCCCATCACCTTAATTATTATTATTTTGCTGTTGTACCTCAATTTTAAAAGTGTCGGAGAAGTATTGATTATTTTACTCACATTACCTCTCGCATTAGCGGGTGGATTTTGGACGCTTTTCTTGCTCAATTTCAACTGGTCGATTGCTGTGGGTGTTGGAATGATTGCGCTTGCTGGTGTTGCCGTCGAAATCGGGGTGATCATGTTGGTGTATTTAAACCAATCGTTAAACGATAGTAATATTTCCAACTTAGAAACGTTGAGAGAAGCTGTGATCAAAGGTGCTTTACTCCGTGTGCGCCCTATTATTATGACGGTGGCAACGATTGTTATTGGTTTGCTGCCTATTATGCTTGGGACAGGCACTGGCTCTGAAGTCATGCAACGCATTGCCGCGCCTATGTTTGGTGGTATGATTAGCGCGACAGTGCTAACCTTAATTTTATTGCCAGCGATTTTCTATCTTTGGAAAAGTAAAACACTGAAACTTAGTGAGTAGAAGGTGAATCCAACAATGGTAAACCACGCTCAGGACTAAAACACTGTGGCTGATAATGCTGCAAACATTGCTGAATGCTTTCAACGCTGATGCTACCAGCGCCCATACCACCTAGCATACGGAAGTAACGGATGAAAAAGTGTTTTATATCTTGCTCAGGCATGGGCGGTAATGCCATTGTTAATGTACCAAGGGTTAACATGGCTGCCTCATCAAATAAAACAAAGCTGATTTCTAGGGGTGTTTTTTGTCGCATTAATGGTTTATCAGCAAAATTTCCTATGATAGGTAATGTTTTGACGAGTGTTTTTGTTGTGACGTGATCACGCCAATCACTCTCTGCACTCACTGGAGAGGCTTCATCGCGATTAGGATAATATCGCTCTTTAATTTGGATGGCGACACTCATCACAATATTTCGAGTATAGGCAACGCAGAGCATCATCAATAACATTTTCCCATAAATTACACGATTTGAAGGCATGTTCATTTCAGGCATTGTCCCTTGATCGTCAGGCGCAGCCATAGGGTGATGAGCGTGTTGCATGCTCAGTGAACCACCCACGGCGTTAAATGCTTCTTGAACAACAAACATGCTACCGACTAACAACGATTCTCTGGCGATCTTTTTAATGGGATGTTTTGGTTTAAAGCAGACGCCGATTAAGGGTATCCTTTGTAACACAGCCTTTATACTAGCTAACATGTTCTGACTCACTTAATACTTATTGTTGATTCGAGTCATCCATAACGATTAGTTTTCCTCGATACATGCCCATTTGGCAAGTAAATTCATATTCCCCTGGTGCTTTGATATTGAGTGGAACATCTGTAGTTTTTCCAATTGCTAATTCAGCACTCACATCGAGATCTTTAAATTGCACCACTGATGAGCAAGGGCTTTGGTCAATGCGATTAAATTGTAGTGAGATAGGCTTGCCACCTGATACTTTAATCACGTCCGGATCATAGACACCGTTGTTCACGGTTATCTTAATGTGAGTTTCACCGTCAAATGATGTGATGGCTTTGCGATAAAATAAAAACCACCACAAAATGGTAATCATTAGGAGAATGCCTATCGTGTTAACCAGTAATAAAGCTATCATTATTCCTCCACTTTAAACCAACGTAAGCGATTGGCATTGGTGACCACTGTTACCGAGGATAATGCCATAGCACCGCCTGCAATCATGGGATTTAACAATAGACCAAAAAGGGGATACAAAATTCCACCTGCGATAGGAATAGCTAATAAATTATAGGCGAACGCACCCAGCATATTACCTTTCATGTTGCGCATCGTAGCTTTGGATAATGCAATAGCATTGACGACAGCATGAATAGAGTGTCTCATTAGCGTGATGTCAGCACTTTCAATAGCAATATCACTTCCACTTCCCATCGCGAAACCCACGTCTGCTTGACTTAAAGCTGGCGCATCATTAATGCCGTCTCCAACCATCCCTACACGGCGATGCTCTGATTGTAATTGCTTAATAGCTGCGGTTTTATCCTGCGGCAGAACTTCACTAATAACGTGATCAATGCCAACTTGTTTTGCCACAGCCAATGCCGTTGCTTGGTTATCTCCTGTAAGCATAATGACTCGTATTCCGAATTCCTTTAGTCGATTAATAGCCGATTTCGAATCGGCTTTGATTGGATCGGCCACGGTGATCATGCCTTGTAACAAGCCATCACAGGCTAAAAACATAGGGGTATGAGCTAGTTGTGTTTCTTCTTCAACTTTGGGCAATAGGGGAGTGAGATCAATGTTATTATCCAGCATCATTTTTTTATTACCTAACAAAAAATGCTTGTTCCGAACAATGCCACTGACACCTAAGCCACTTAGTGCAGAAAATTGTGTGACTGATTGCAACTCTATCTTGTGTTGCTTAGCTTCCTCTAAAATAGCTTCAGCAAGCGGATGCTCTGATTGTGCCTCTAAACTGGCACAGATAGATAATAATCCTGTCTCATTGCTATTGGTTGTAGCAAATACATTGGCAACTTTAGGCTTCCCTAGTGTGATGGTCCCGGTCTTATCTAGAACGATAGTCTCCAATGAAGCAGCGCTTTGAAGCGCTTCGCCATTACGGATTAAACAGCCTAATTCAGCAGCTTTACCCATACCAACCATTACGGATATCGGTGCGGCTAGTCCTAATGCACAGGGGCAGGCGATGATTAGTACGGTCATCCCTGATACCAGCATAAATCCTGTTTGAGGCGTCGGGCCGATATTAAACCAAATCAGAGCAGTTAAGACAGCCAAGGCCATGACAATTGGAACAAAATAGGCGGCAATAATATCAGCATATCGAGCGATGGATGGCTTTGTATTTTGTGCTTGTTTCACTAAATTGATGATCTGCGAAAGTGTCGTTTCTCCGCCCGTACGAGTGACGCGCATAATAAAGCTACCTTGCTTATTCATTGTGCCACCAATTACTGTATCATCTGACTGTTTCTTGATAGGGATCGGTTCACCAGTTAACATGGATTCATCAATGGTTGATTGTCCTTCAATAACGACACCATCGAGCGGTATTTTCTCACCCGGGCGAACGCGTAATAAGTCATTGTCTTGGATTTTGTCTACAGGTATATCGATTTCTTCATTATTTTTGATCAAGCGTGCTGTTTTGGGCTGTAGTCCAATCAGTCTCTTAATAGCTTGAGAGGTTTTTCCTCTTGCCTTTAGTTCTAATGCAGAGCCTAATTTTACTAGAGCAACAATAATTAAGGTTGCTTCAAAATATAAATGCTGTGCCATCGCTGGAACAAGCGCGGGGAAAATAGTAATTATTTGAGAGTAAAGCCAGGCGCTACCTGTTCCGACAGCAATCAGCGTATCCATGTTGGCTTGATGATGCCAGAAGGCTTTTGTCGCATGCTGATAGATATCTTTGCCCGTATAGTAGAGCGTGATAAATGTTAGAATACCTAGGAAAAAACTGATAACTTGGCCATGTAGGGTGGAGAGACTTGGCAGTAGTTGGAACATACTTAATAACATCAAAATAATACCAACACTTCCGGCAATCAAACTTTGCTTGATTAATACTCTGTATTGCCTTGCCATTAAGTTGTCTTCTTGATCTGAGTCTTGATTGTCTTCATGTGCAAGACTAGCTTCATAACCCAAGTTTTGGAGTAGAGAAATAAGCTGTTCAGTTGAGAGTTTTGACTCAATGTCGACCGTCTTATTGGCAAGGTTGACGCTGGCCTTAGAGACAGCATCATCTTTTAGCAAGCCTTGCTCGATGCTTTTCACACAGCTTGCACAGTGCATGTTATGAATATTGAAGATCATTAATCACCACAAGGTTAAAGCTAAGGTAAAGGTTAATGTTTCACTTTAGCATGCTATTTGTGCCAAATCAATGTTGTCATATCAATCAACATTCATATTAATTGACATTGATATTTCAGCTTGTTAGTCTTTGTTAATGAATAACGACGATTTTCAGGATGTTTCTCGCTTACTTAAGGTGA
The DNA here is from genome assembly GCA_026125385.1 of Legionellales bacterium. Taxonomy (NCBI): domain Bacteria; kingdom Pseudomonadati; phylum Pseudomonadota; class Gammaproteobacteria; order Legionellales; species Legionellales bacterium. The sequence continues at coordinate 20,655 of JAHCLG010000030.1, read as the reverse complement.
TCAGCCAAGCGCATCGATTGAGGATCCTCTGGGCATGCCTGGACTCTGCGATGTCGGTCAGTGAACTCATGCGGGTGATGGGAGAGCCTTCTCAATCTTTAGTGAGCCATCATCTAAAACAGTTATGTGATGCGAATTTAATTAGTGCCCGTCGGAATGGCAAACGCATGCTTTATCAAGTCACGGATGAATGTATTCGCTGTATTATTCAAGATATTGTTGGACATACCATTGGGAAACATAAATGAGAAACCGCAAATATAAGGATAGACTGATTACTTGATCACAGGATGGGGCAATGAAGGGAAAACAATGTAAAATAGGCCGGATTTGGCTAGGGAGCTTATTACTTTTAAGCAGTATGGCGTTAGTTCAAGCAGCTCCAGTGTTTACTTTCAATCACGCGTTGAACGTTGCGATGCAATGCAGCCCATTAATTAAGTCAGGAATTGCAGCAATCCACTCTGCCAATGGGCAGTTAGTGCAATCAAAAACATACCCTAACCCTTCGTTGAACGTTTCAACTGAAAATATTGCCGGTAGTGGGCCTTATCAAGATTTCAACGCCGCTGAAACCACGGTTATGCTCGCTCAGCCTTTCCCTTTAGGCGGTAAGCGCCAAGCCAATCAAGCAGTTCAACAAAGCTTAATTGGTCTCAGCAAAATTGAGCTAGACAATATTCGGGTTAATTTATATGTTCGATTGGGGAATCGCTACCTTGACGTACTTTACGCTAAGAATTGGTTGCAGACCACGTCAAAAATTATTCGCCTTAATCAAGATATTGTAACCACGCTCAAACGAAAAATAAAAGCAGGTTCTGGCTCACCGTTGGATTTAATGACAGCCCAAATCCAATTATCACAATCAAAAATAGCACATCGACTTGCCCATCAAGCCTTAAATGCAACCTGGAAACGTTTGGTATTGCTTGTTGGTAAGAAGAATTTGCGGTACCAAGGGGTCGTGGATCGCGGCTTGCCGCACCGCCTGTTATCGTATCAGGTGTTGTTGAAAAAACTGTATCAAGGCTCCCTCTGGCGAGCACAACTCATGACATCAGAGATTGCGTATCGACGGATTATCCTAGCAAAAAAGCAAGCATGGCCTGATTTGACGGTTGGCGTGGGTGCGAGGCATTTTTCGGATACGCATGACAACAGCTTAGTCGCTGAATTTTCACTACCACTGCCCATTTATAATCGTAATCAAGGTAACCGCATGAGTCGGCTAGCTGATTACAACGCAGCGCTATCGAACCAACAGCAAAAAATGATCGATTTAAAAAGCGAGCTGAATCGTTTGTATCAACAAGCCCGCTCCAGTCAATATCAAGCGCACATGTTACTTAAAACCATTTTACCAAAGGCTAAGCTAGCCGTAAAAATGGCTAGAAAAGGCTATTTCCAAGGGCGTTATCCTTATGTCACGGTAGCCAATGCTCAGGCGACGTTGCTTCAAACGGAAAAACAGTATTGGCGTGCGCATACGGATTTTGATAAAGCGTTGATTGAATTACAAGGGCTTTGGGGAAAAGGAATAAGCTGAGGAAATGACATGAAAAAGGCGAACCAAATTGTTATCTTTATTATCACCTGCGTTTGGTTGAGTGTCGCGGCTGCAGGCGGGGATCATGATCATGTAATGCATAAACAACCTATTACACAGCAGAAACAGGTGTATCACACGCATAACAAGGAAGCGATAAAAAATCAGCAGAATTCGCATAATGATGGGGATCACAATGAAGAGCCAGTGGTCGTGTTATCTTCTACAGCAAGGGAACAAAATCAAATAAAGATTGCTACCGCCCAATCACAGCACATCGAACAAATGCTACCGGTGTTTGGGAAAATCGTGCCCATACAAAATAAACAAATTGATATTTATCCTCGTTTTGCTGGTGTAGTCAAATCCTTACCGTATCGATTGGGCGATCACGTAGAGAAGGGCAACATTCTTGCAACCATCGAGAGTAATGAGAGTTTACAAAATTATACGATCAAGGTGCCTTTTTCAGGCACGTTAATCAAACAGCACGTGAATGTGGGCAAGCTTGTCAAGCCTGAACAAGCGATTTACGAATTGGCTGATTTATCTTCCGTATGGGTGGATTTATTTGTATATCGAAAAGATGCCAGTCATGTTTCAAAAGACGATAAGGTTTATGTGAATTTAGAAAACAATAAATCGACGACAATAGAAAGTCATCTTCATTATATTTCACCTGTTGGAAACGAGCATACTCAAAGTATTATCGCAAGGGCAACCTTGCCAAATAAAGAGATGAAATGGATACCGGGGTTATATGTGGACGCGCAAATAGTGATAACTTCCAAAAAGGTATCTGTGGCAGTGAGCCGTGATGCCATCCAAACATTAGACGGTAAAACAGTCGTGTTTGTTGAAACAAAACCAAATACATTTTCTCCTGAAAGGGTGACACTTGGATTGAAAGACCATCGTTTCGTTCAAGTAGTATCAGGTATTCAATCAGGCATGCGTTATGTTTCAAAAAACAGCTTTATTCTAAAAGCTGAACTAGAGAAAAGTAGTGCTGAGCATTCACACTAGCGTTGAGGGCTATCATGATAGAACGGATTTTACAGTTTTCGCTTAAACAACGTTGGCTCATATTGTTGGTGGTTTTCGGGTTGGTGGGTTTAGGGATCTATAATTTTACTCGACTACCCATTGATGCAGTTCCCGACATTACCAATGTTCAAGTACAAATTAATACTGAAGCGAGTGGTTTAACCCCATACGAGGTTGAGCAACGGATAACCTATCCTATCGAAGTGGCCATGAGTGGTTTGCCGAAATTAGACTACACACGATCATTATCGCGTTATGGACTATCCCAAGTGACGGTGGTATTCAAAGAGGGCACTAATATTTATTTTGCTCGCCAGCTCATTACCGAGCGCTTACAGTCCATTAAAAGTCAATTACCCAATGGATTAGAGCCTCAATTAGGCCCTATTTCAACGGGGTTGGGTGAAATCTTCATGTATAGTGTGACGGCAAAATCCGGTGCATTAAATTCAAAAGGCAAGCCCTATACACCGACACAATTAAGAACCATACAAGACTGGTTAATACGACCGCAGCTTAGAAATATTCCAGGCGTTGCCGAAGTGAACGCAATTGGTGGTTATGAGAAGCAATATCAAGTGACTCCTGATCCCAAAAAAATGATTCAGTACGGTATTACGTTGCATGATATCGAGCAGGCATTAAAAAATAACAATAATAATGTTGGCGCGGGTTACATTGAAAAACATGGTGAACAGTTTTTGATTAGAGTGCCGGGACAGCTCAAGACCGTGAAAGCAATCGGTAATGTTGTGGTTCGCTCTCACCGCGGCGTGAGCTTGCGGATCTCGGATCTTGGTACTGTGGTTATCTCGCATGCCCTGAGAAGTGGGGCCGGAACCACGGGTGGTCGAGAAGCTGTTATTGGAACCGTCTCGATGTTAATGGGCGATAATAGTCGAGTCGTTGCCAAGCGAATTGCGAAACGATTACAGGCCGTGAATAAAACGTTACCTAAAGGTGTTGTGGCTACGCCAGTTTATAATCGTACCAGTTTGGTCAATGCTACCATCAATACGGTAAAAAATAATTTGATGGAAGGCGCCTTACTGGTGTGTATTATATTATTTTTATTCTTAGGAAACATTCGAGCGGCATTGATCACCGCCGCGGTTATTCCAATTTCTATGCTCATGACGATAACGGGTATGGTGCATTATAAAATCAGCGCTAATTTAATGAGCATGGGTGCATTAGACTTTGGCTTGATTGTTGATGGGGCGGTCATTATTGTAGAAAATTGTATTAAACAATTGGGACTACAATCAAAAGGGAATGTATTATCACTATCAGAGCGTCTTTCAATCACGCTAGCGGCCAGCAAAGAAGTTATTAAACCCAGTATCTTTGGCGTACTGATTATCACGATTGTCTATATTCCTATTTTAACCCTCACGGGTGTTGAAGGTAAAATGTTTATTCCTATGGCTGAAACAGTCATTCTAGCGTTGTTATCTGCCTTAGTCTTATCGCTCACCTTTGTTCCCGCCGCGATAGGAATATTGTTGCGAGGAAAGATCACAGAAAAACCCAATCTATTAGTGCGGGCTGCGGAAAGCGTTTATTCACCCTGTCTGCGTGCTAATTTAAAATGGCCTTGGGCAAGCTTAGTTGTCGCGTTGGGTATTATCGTGTTAGCGGCAATCCTTGCATCACAAATGGGCGGGGAATTTGTGCCCAGTTTAGATGAGGGCGATATCGCTCTTCATGCGATGCGAACGCCTTCCACAAGTTTATCTCAATCGATAAAAATGCAAGAACTCGTCGAGAAAACCGCGTTAACATTTCCAGAAGTCAGTCATGTTTTCTCGAAAATTGGTACGGCTGAGGTCGCTACTGATCCCATGCCACCCAATGTGGCTGATACCTTTGTCATGTTGAAACCAAGAAAAGAGTGGCCAAATCCAAACATGCCTAAAATTCAATTGATCAATCAACTTCATGCCGCATTAAAAAAACTACCGGGTAATAATTATGAATTTACGCAGCCGATCCAGATGCGGTTCAATGAACTTATTTCAGGCGTACGTAGTGATGTGGCTGTCAAACTGTTTGGTGATGACATGAACGTATTACTTAATAATGCCAACAAAATAGCCGCCATTCTAAAACAAATTAAAGGCTCTGCCGATGTGAAGGTGGAGCAGGTATCGGGTTTACCGATGATTACTATCCATATTAATCGTCACTTACTGGCTCGTTATGGGCTGAGTATGTCGCAAGTTCAAAATACGGTTGCGGCTGCGCTGGGAGGTAGTGAAGTTGGTAAGATTTATCAGGGCGATCAGCGGTTTGATTTAACGGTAAGACTCTCTGAAACTTTACGCAAAGATAGTCAAATTTTACATAAAATCTATATTGATTTGCCAGGTTTCAATGACGGGAAACGACATTTTATTCCATTGAGTGAAATTGCTACATTGAACATTAATACGGGTCCGAATCAGATTAGTCGTGAAAATGGCAAGCGACGGATTGTTGTCACGACCAATGTGAGAGGTCGTGACTTACGTTCTTTTGTCGATTCAGCACAAAACCAAATTGATAAAAAGTTATCATTGCCTAGTGGGTATTGGCTTGCTTGGGGTGGCCAGTTTGAACAGCTTGCTTCGGCAACAGAACGCCTCATGATTGTGGTTCCCATCGTGTTGTTACTCATTTTTGTGTTACTGTTTATGTCGTTAGGCAGCGTATCCGATAGCATTATTGTGTTTACGGGTGTGCCTTTGGCCTTAACTGGCGGCGTATTCTCCTTATGGTTAAGAGGGATCCCATTATCAATTTCTGCAGGCGTTGGGTTCATTGCTTTGTCTGGTGTGGCGGTATTAAATGGGTTAGTTATTTTAACGTTCATTAGTAAGCTTGTGCGGCAAGAGTTCCCCATTAAAGAGGCCGTGTTCCAAGGAGCTTTGCAGCGACTGCGTCCTGTGTTGATGACAGCGCTGGTTGCTTCTCTCGGTTTTGTCCCGATGGCTATTTCCACTGGAACGGGTGCTGAGGTGCAACGACCCCTTGCAACCGTGGTAATTGGTGGGATCATTTCATCGACCTTGCTCACATTATTCGTTCTACCTTGTTTGTATTATTTAGTTCATGGTAAACAAGGGAAAAATGTCAGAATACATAAGCAAGGGTAATCATGGCAGAGTGTTGTGGTTGTGAAACTATTGAAGTGAGATACACGCGTGTTTTATGGGTGGCCTTACTGCTGAATTTTTTGATGTTTATAATTGAAATCATTATCTGTTGGTTTGCGGGATCCATTGCCATATTTGCAGATTCGATAGACTTTCTGGGAGACGCTGGTAATTATGGTGCAAGTCTTATTGCCCTAAAATACAACCCTGATTGGCGAGCGCGTATCGCAATGGCTAAAGGCATTATTATGGGTGGCTATGGAATTCTTGTAATATTATTTGTGTTTTTAGGGCGCTCTATATTTGAATCACCAAGTGGATTATTTATGATGGGGATCGCACTATTGGCATTATTGGTTAATATGTTCGTTGCTTATCTGTTATATCGCTTTCGTAAAGGAGATAGCAATATGGTTTCGGTTTGGTTATGCAGCCGAAATGATGCTATTATTAACATTCTCGTATTAATTTCCGGTGCTATTATTGCGATTACCCATCAATCCTGGCCTGACACTATCGTTGCTTTTATTATTGGATTGCTTGGTATCAAATCATCGTTTACCGTGATAAAAAAAGCATCTCAGGAAATGAGGTCTTAGGTCTGTTTTACGAGATCAGCAAAACAGACCAAGTAGCATTATTTTATTTTGACGATCCAATACCAGCTGACTTCAAACTTATTTCTGTTGGCCCTTTGCCTTCACAGCAATCCGCAAGCTTACCATCTATAAGGACAGCGGGAACGCGGTGAACTCCTAATGATTTTGCTCTTTTAGCTACGTCATCGGAATGCATATCTAATACTGAAATTTCACAAGATGGGCAAGCTATTTTATTAACCAGCTCAATGGTTTCTTGACAAGCTGGGCAACCAGCACTAAAAATTTCAACCTTTCGTTTACTCATGTTTAATACTCCAATTCAGTGATGTAACAAAATTATAGACCCTCGACTTGAGTTGAGAGTCAAGAGTTTAATTGCAACAATTTTGTTTTTTTCTAGGCCAGGTATTCCAGATACTCGCGATGAGTAAGAGTATAATGCCACTATAAAGCATGATATTGCTATGAAAAACAAATTTCCCCAGGATAACTATAAGTGCCGAAGTCGCTCCTAAATATAAAGGATTATAGCCATATCGCAATGGTGCTTTATAATATAACGTAAATAATGCGATGAATAAAAAGAGGAGCATGAGTGGAAATAAATAGGGAGTATAATTTGTAAATGAGATCCCAAATACGCTTAATAAACCTGTATAGGCAGGCCAACATAAAGGATAAGTGAGTTTTGGTAATAAGGCAACAAACACACTGGGTAAAATGGTAATAAAGGATTTTAATGAAACTTTTTGCTCTTTATCGTCTTTCCCCATATTTGACTTTTGTAGTTTCTCACTGATTGCTGTAACTGTTGGTATGGGAGAAAGTGTGTTTGTTGATTGATCATGATAAATTCGACAGCAATTATTTAATGCGGGCTTTTCATCTGCGATATCTTGACCATCAATTAATATGGTTGGTGAGCCATATTGCTGAACACGGGGAGGTGAAGATGGATCGTTTCGATCCCACTCTTGCCATTTTGCAGGGAGTGAAACTTTAGTAAATGCTTTGAGAAGATTTTCCCTTGTTGCTCTTACATTTGGACAGGTTAAGTCATAAATGAGTTCAACTATCATCATTTTCCTCTACGTAGTCGTTTTCGTTGAGAGCTTCCAAAATAGGACACGCATTAATTGCTTTTTTACTATCGCAGTTCTTATATAAATCAGATAAAGCTGTTTTAATTTTCATTAAAGAATGTATTTTTTGCTCAACAGATTCTAATTTTTTATAAGCCTGTGCTTTAATTTGTTTACATGTGGTCGAGGAATTATTCTGCAATTGAATCAGATCTCCTATTTCGTCTAATGTGAATCCAAGTTGTTGCGCATTTTTAATAAATCGCAACTTTATAATGGTATCTTTTGTATATAGCCTATAGCCGGCTTTGGTACGGGAGTTTGGCAGTAATAACTGATTTTTTTCATAATAGCGAATGGCGGTTATGCTTACGCCTGAGGTTTTAGCTAATTCACCAATTGTAATCAAACTCATATCGCGAACTCACAAGTTCAACCGCATACAGTTATATTGTGCACTTAAAAATAATACGTTTATTATAGAGTATAAACCCTAAACCTAAGTAGAGAGTCAAGCTAGTGATACATGGGTTCCTGAAGGATCAATAATTTGTGATAAATGTAACTATCAGTAATGATGTAATTTGGTCAAATCATATGACTTATGAGTCGGTAAGCAGTTTTTCAATGGTTTTCATTGGTAGAAAGAGTTTATTTTTTGTGAGTGGATGAAAGCCGTATTTTGTATAAAAATTTATAGCATTATCATTGATTGCATCAACGACCACAGCATATGATGCAACGTTCTTTCGACTTGTATTATACGACCTATCAAGCGCATCCATGAGCAAGACTTCTCCTAATTGTTGCCCTTGATATTTAGCGTCAATGGCTAGGCGTCCAAGCAGAGTTGCTGGAATCACGTTATAACGCGGTAGCTTTTTTGAGAGTTCTTCAGGAAGTGCTGCTAGCTCAATAGCCGTAGACGATAAAGTATAGTAGCCGGCAATAATTTTATCTGTGTTATCATGTAGAACATACACTACTGCCAAGGAGCGTCGTTCGTCTTGGCTCGCTTGACGATAGAGATAATTATCTAATTCATCAATTCCACAGCTAAATGATTTTTTATCATGGAATTTTTGAAGCAAGTCAATAGAAAATTTAGAGACCATTAATCCTTGTCGACCTTAAACTTGCGATAGCGTTGGGCAGCCTTCTTTAAAGCAGGGTTTGGCTCAGGTGAATCAAGTAACGCAGCAACAAAGCGCTCAGACTCACTCACTGTTAAGTTAATTACTTGATGTTCACGAATGACACGGTTAGCAGCCTCTTGAATAGAGTTTAAAACAAAATCCGTTAGAGACTGACCTGTTAGATCCGCAGCATGCTGAAACTGTTCTTTTTGCGCAGGATTAAGCCTTGCTTCAAGCCGAGCAGCTTTTTCTGCAGAATACCCTGAGTGTTGAGAGTGTGTCGTCATAGCAAGTCCGATAATAAGTTGTATTGAATAGTTAAAGTATACGGCAAATAGCCGGATATTTCAAGTTTCAGCAACCGAGCACAATTTAAAAAATTGTTATAATGAGTGTTGTACGTGCTAACCACTTGATATACTTCCCTAACTGAATATCCAGTATTAAGAAATATTGGTTTATTTGGAGGTCTTTGATATACTTCCCCTATATCTGCTAATTAAGGAATACAATTGGCCAAACAGTGTTTGGCTAATTCTAACTTATTGATTTTAAATGATAACATCATTTGAGCAATTCTCTAACAGACTGTTGGAGAATTATTGAGGAGCAATGACTATGGCTGAAATCATTACCCTTTCAAAAAATCCAATTGGTCACAAGCCTCGTGACGAATTATAACTTATTGAATTTAAATGTTTTTAGTGGAGGTAGCCTGAGTGAGTAACAATCTCGACGACCCAAATAAAGATCCCAACCCTGAATTTGACCAGGTTTGCCAAACTGCTATTGGCTATGTGGCGCAGGCGCGCCGGAACGTACTCAAGTCAGTTAACCACGAGCAGGTTATCGCATATTGGAAAATTGGACGTCTTATCGTTGAAACTGAGCAACAAGGCAAAGAAAGAGCTGGCTACGGCACCGCATTATTAAAGACGTTATCTGAGCGCCTTACTCGCGAGTTTAAACGCGGATTTAGCCTAACTAATATCAAGTATATGCGTATTTTTTACCAAACCTTCCGAGATCGAATTCGTCACGAGGCTGGTGACGAATTCCAACAGCCTGATTTTAATAAAAATTTAAGCTGGACGCATTATCGTTTGCTAATGTCAGAATCTCGCGAAGAAGTTAGAAGGTTTTATGAAATCGAGGCGGATAAAAACCACTGGTCTACACCTCAGCTTGAGCGTCAAATGGCTGGTTGCTTGTACGAGAGGCTGGCCGCAAGTCGTGATACAGAAGGCGTGATGCAACTTGCGAATCAAGGACACATTATAGAAAAGCCGGAAGATGCTCTAAAAAACCCGGTTATTTTAGATTTTTTAGGATACAAAGAACATCATAGATATACAGAAACTGATCTTGAATCAGCGATCATTGATCATCTGCAAGAATTTTTGCTGGAAATGGGAAAAGGTTTTGCCTTTGTAAGTCGGCAAAAAAGGATAACAATGGATGGCGAATATTTTAGGCCAGACTTGGTGTTTTATCACACGATATTAAAAGCTTATTGTATTATTGATTTAAAATCAGGCAAAAGGATTAATCACGGCGACGTTGGCCAAATGATGATGTATGTTAATTATTTTGATCGAGAGGTAAAGCAAGAAGATGATAATCCTACCATAGGACTTTTATTGTGTGCCAAGCAAAATGAGGCTGCGGTAAAATACACACTCCCTGAAAACAACAAGCAAGTTTTTACCCGTAAATATCAATTTCATCTCCCTACCGTTGAAGAACTCCAAAAAGAAGTCTCGCGAGAGTATGAGCAAGTATTAGGTCGCCTTAATTCAGAGTCGGATGAAGAATAGTTGGCAGTACCAATGGCGTCGAAGAGGAAAAAGCACCACCCTACCCCATTATTTGATACGCAAGATAGACTTGTTGAGCAGCAATTGCCGGACGGTATTGATTTGCCTTTTGCTGTTAATGACTATCAGATATTAAAAGATTTTTTATTGCAATATACGGGGAGCGGTGACACCTATACTGCTTATCGTCGAGAAGCTGAGCGCCTAGCTCAATGGTCATGGTTTGTTTTAGGAAAGTCCCTGTTGGATCTACGTCGCTCAGATATTGAGGCTTATATTGAGTTTTGCCAGTCTCCGCCTAGGTCATGGATTGGTATAAAAAAGGTGGCTCGTTTTGTTGAGCGTGATGGGACCCGTATACCAAATCCTGAGTGGCGTCTGTTTGTTGCAACCACCAAAAAGTCTGCCGTTAAAAGTGGAGAAAAACCAAATGTTGGTGATTATCATTTCTCCCAAAAGTCACTGCAATCACTATTTATTGCCAATAGTAGTTTTTATAACTACCTTATCCGTGAAGGTTTGAATGAGATAAACCCCATCAGCCAAATTAGGCAAAAAAGTAAGTTCATTCGCAAACAACAGACAAAGCGACAAGTGCGCAGGCTTACAAGCCTACAATGGGAATTTGTGATTGAAACTGCGGAAAAAATGGCGGATGATAATCATGATAAGTATGAACGTACGTTATTTATCATGTCAGCGCTATATCTCATGTATTTGCGTATATCGGAATTAACAACAACGCCTCGCTGGGAACCTCAGATGGGTCATTTTTATCAGGATAGCTTCGATAACTGGTGGTTCAAAACTGTCGGCAAAGGTAACAAGGAACGTGATATCACTGTTAGTGAAACAATGCTCAAGGCATTGGCAAGATATCGACACCATCGCGGTTTGACACCCTCACTACCTTTACCTGGAGAAACTACCCCATTGATCCATAAACTCATAGGGCAAGGTGGTGTGGAAAGCACACGTCAGATACGTGTTCTTGTTCAGGAGTGTTTCGACAGTGCTATAGCTTCTATGGAAAAAGAGGGTTTTATCGATGAATCTAAGGCTTTGTCAGAAGCGACTGTGCATTGGCTACGTCATACAGGAATATCTGATGATCTAAATAAACGTGGCCGCCCAATGATTCATGTTAGAGATGATGCTGGTCACACATCCAGTGCAACTACTGATATTTACAATGATGCTGAGCTTCAGGCTCGACATGACTCGGGTAAGAAAAAAAATATTCTTCCTGAATGAAAAAATATATCTAAATTGGCACAGATCATTGCTCAAAAAAAGTTTTTAGCATATCCGCTCTATCTTCAATTTCTTCTTTGGTTCCAAATAGAATTGAATCAAGTATGCCAATGTGAATGTAATCTGAATTGATAGTACTTGCCGCGTGATCTGTAAAAAATATTTTTTCCGAAGGTGATATAAAGAAATTATTTTCAGATTTTGAATGTCCTGGCGTAATGATAGCAAATCTTGGTCGTGGTGTATCACCAAGAAAAAGCAACCTAGAATTTTCTATCTGGATGGCTGCAATATTATCTTTTGATTCAACATCAATTAATAAGTAGTCGTTTGACTTGAAACTAAGAAAGTCTGTTGGAGTAATATCACCAAAAAATAAATCTTCAGGTATGATTGGCACTTGTGTGAAATTTTTTGGGTTTGGTCTATAGCCATTTCCTATGCTACGCGGTTCCAGCAAATCATCGTATGAAATGCATAGCACGGCCATGATATCATTTAACTGCTTTGTTGGTATGCCATTATTTAACATTGCTAGGAATGGATCAAAGTCAACGCCAATATATCTTGCTAACGTTTCTATGCTCATATTTTTGGTTTTTAATATGGAAATGATATTTCGCTTTAGTTTTCTGGTAATAAAATCAATAGTCATGATTGGTGACACTCCTCGGTGATTATTAATTTACCACATTGATGGGTGTGGCAAATAGAGTTTTTAAGGTGTTATGACTTGAGCAAATGCTTACACTCCGCAAATTAAACGGGTTAGACATCAGATGTAAAACCTGTAAATAACAGCACCTGAGACAAAGTTATAGCCTCTTTTACATTTAAAAGCCTATGCCGTGATGTGGCTATTTTTTGAATAGCGTCTTTGAACAAACCAAGCTGCTCCTCCTCTGTGGAAAAATTATCGAATCCATCACGAGTTAATTGTTCTAATATCTGGGTCAAGGATGCTTGAGCTATCAATAAATTTTCTTCAATACTAAATTCATTTTCTGTGTTCATGTTTAAAATCTCCAGCAGGCTAGATAAAAAAGAAGGCGAGCTAACTCGCCTTCTATATGTTTATTTGGCTATGCGCGCCTAAAAATGAGTTGGTTCATAGATATAGGATCTTGGTTGATTTAACTGTTCAGACAAACTGTTCAACCTTAAAGATAATTCTTTTAAGTAAATTTTGTCAGATTCATCCATAGATGAAGTTAGTTCAAACAATTTAGACAGCTCTACATCAAGGTTATGCATGCTCATTTCAAGTGGTATACGTTGATTAACATTATTCATGTGCTATCTCCAGATTTAAAAGGCGATAGTCACCCCTATTGGGGAGACTATCCCCATTAGGGTTAAATGTTAACATCCAGCAAGTGTCAGTTATGACTGATTTGACCCATCTTTCCAAGCTTGTTGCTTGGGGTCGATGAGTAGGTAAAGTTTTTTGACGCTGATTACAGTTGATGTTCGTTTTTCACCAGATTCAGTTTGCCATTCATCATATTCAAGTTCTCCTTCAACAGATAAATAGCTTCCCTTGTTGACCCGGGTTTTAACCGATTCAGCCAGTTTTCCGAAGCATCGTAATGTGTGCCAAGCCGTTTTTTCTACTTTTTCGCCATCCATATTGGTATAGCTTTTAGTAGTTGCCAAAGTTAATTTGGTAAACGGCTTTTTACCTTCATTGTTATAATTGGTCACTTGACCAACAAAACCAACAAGTTTTACTGTGTTTTCATACATAATGATTCTCCTAAGATAATTAGAAGGAAATAACGTGTCCGGTTGGACTTGTTACTCCCAACCAGGGTTAAAGTGTGAATTAGTGGGTCGCAGAATTCAGAACATGGCTACCGTAATAAGCTCGGATTTGCTCCATAGAAATATCACGATCGCTCTTCGCACGATAAGGTAGGCATTTTGGTCTATAAAACCAACGATTTTTAGTTTTAGACCACTGATATCCAGCCTCACGCAGATCATGAGCGTAGGGTTTGGTTTTACCCGAAAGCCATAACCAATTACCTACTATTTCAATTGTTAAATCAAGATATTGGATTTTATCAATTGCTTGCTCAAGTTCTTTCTCCACAGATTCCCAGTCAATATCAACGTTTTTATCCATCACGTTCTCCATTTAGTTAAACAGGAAGAATCACTGTGCCTCCAAGAGGAAGCACCAGGATTCCCCTTGGGTTGATAACAAAGTTGCTACTACATCATTAATATTCACTTGGAAGTAACAATACATGCTTATCAAATCCACCATCGTAAACCAGGAATAACCTCAAGAATGGATCTAAATCCGCTTGAGATAATGCTTGTTTATCGATTTCTAGATCGGCAAAGCAATACTGAAACTGGTGAAGTAAACGATTATTGCCATCAGTTAGCTTCAATACGGACTCATCATCCTGCTTAAAATCAGCAGTTATAAATGACTCATCTTTCCAAAACTTCCTAGAAAGAATTGCAATATCATCAATTAACCAATAGCAATCGAGTTGCTCTCGTAACCAGTGAATGCCATCAGTAAAAACTATGCCCAAAGCATGTTTATACCAAGTTCCACTACCAGAAAACTGTCGAGCTTCCTTCGCGACTTTTGATGAGTAAGTGCTCATAGTACACACCTCCCATCAAAAACCAGGTTGAACTCTCTTGACAGATCGTAAGTTAATGCCGCTCTAAAGCACGCTCTTAATAACTCAGCACTAGTGAAGTCTTTTCCAAGACCATGCCAGTTCTTTTTGATATAAAGTTTCCACTTAGTCACACCCATGGTATTGGCATAACTTCGTAGAAAACTATAATCAGACGTTAGAGTTGTAATATAACCATCAACATGTGTTGCGATAACTTTACTACTCAGTTGCTTATTGACATTTAAGTAACGAATCCTGTTATACAAGAGTTTCATTAAGGTTTGATATGGGCCTGTATGTGGCTGACCAATATCTCGAACCTTTGGTTTCGTTTCATGATGTGAGTTGATTTTGTTGAACATCGGCTTCTCCTTTAAGTTAAAAAACCCAAGAGAAATCCGATCCTACCCATTGGGAAAGATTGATTTCCCCAGTGGGTATAGGACACAACGTATTATCGGGCGTTCATTGCACGATAAACCAAAAAAGTTAATGTAGAAGCTAAAACACCAACCAACCCAATTATCGAATTAATCGATTTAGCTAGGCTGGCCTTAGTTTTTTGCTTATCTACGTTTTCCTCGCAAACTTGATTTGGAAATGCCTTTCCCAACAAATCTGCCTTTAGATCAGGCAAAACAGTTTTTGCCTTTTCAAAGTCTGGAATATGAATGCTTTCATGCACGAAAGGTACAATCCAGATGTGGTTATGTAGCGCATAACAACCAAACCCTCGTGAACGCAGAACACTTTTGACATGATTAACTATGTCTAAAGCCTCCTTGCTACCATCACATGTTGCAAATTCACCATTACGATGAATTTTTAACTGTCTTAATTGATGGGCATTCATTTTTGTCAATTGTGAAATAGACTCTGATAGTGATTTATCAGTAACTTTTTCAATTTTTGATTGAGAATTTGCTCTTAATTGCAGTCTCTCTTGCATGCCGCTTGGCATTTTTATTGAATTTGATTTATCCATTAGATTTTCTCCTGTAGTTAAAAAAATAGAAGAAAGCTAACTTTTCCCAGGGGAAAAGCTATACTTTCCCCTTTGGGATTAAACTCATTTATGCCAAGCCGACGCCCTTCACGCATAAGCCAAATTGTTAAAGAACAATTGCCACAAAGGCAACAATTAGCTGATTTTAAACAAAATGTTATTAAACATTGTTGTTGCTTTCTATTATTCAACGGTATCAAGCGCTAGCAATAGGTTGTTTCATGAAACATGAATCTACTCTTGATATCTATTGAGCTGTAATAATAGAAATAGGATTAGTGATAGCACTAATAATATGATGGGATATCGAGAATATCGATACGAGGAGCAATCAAATCTATCTGCGGTAAAACTTACCATGACGATAGGTGTTGATTGAAAAGGATTGTCATTCATCGTTCTTTTACTCGAAAGTGGTGGGCATAGCTGACCAGAACTTTTAGAACACTGTTTGTGCTACTTGAATGAGAATCTTTTGGGGTCCTGCTAACTTTCGTTAGGCTCACGACGCATAGGACGGCATGTGACTTGAGTAATAGACACTTCTGCTAAGCTTCAGTGTTTCGTGGCATCTCAGCCACTCGTCAGTATTACTTTGAATGATTTAATTATACCAAATTTCCCTATAAATACTAGGCTTTTTCATTGTTTATCTGAGATTCTTTCTTTGTATTTTCTTCATTAAAAATATAATCATATAGTTCTTTAGTGACCGTTGCTTTAGTGCTGATCATGAATTCATCTACTAATATTTGTGGCATGACCTCAACACGATCAGCAACAGCTTTTTTGTGATAATGGATAGTCCCGCGAATATGTATCTGTGATCCTTTCATTAACAACTGCTCAGCACGCTCCGCATTTCTACCAAAAAATACACACCAGTGAAGTTCTTTTATCTGTTGTCGTTGGCCATCACAAGTCTGATATGACCAGTGTTCAGTGTAAACGGGTAAGCGACAAATTTTTCGACCATCCTTATAGGTTTTAACTTTGGGGAATGTTCCACAATAACCTATCAATCTAACGTCGTTAGTTAGTGCCATTATACTTCCTCATTAGCCCGCTTATTTTGTGGTGTGTCTAGTTTAGGTTTCCCTCGACCATCTACATACGATGCTTTACAATTAGGATATTGATTACAACCCCACCAGTATCCTTTCTTTTTTGCCTTACGTCTTACTAGTCTGCCATTTTTGCAGTTTGGACATTCAATGTCTGAAATCGCAACATCTGTTTTCTTTTGTGGTTTCCCCTTTTTATCTTGCATGACGGTATTGCAGTCAGGGTAGCGTGAGCAACCCCAGAAATATCCATTTTTACCTTTCCGCTTAATAAGAGGGGATTTACATTTTGGACAGGGATGAATAACACCGGTATCAAACGTTTTTGCTTTCAATTCACGCATGCTTGATAGGTCTTCCAGCATAAACTCTAGTACTTCTTCTTGGTCAAGTAAGAACTCGCTTAACTCGCCCTTCCCTTCAGCAATATTATCTAATTCTTGTTCCCACAATGCTGTTGTAGCAGGATTCTTCATTTGTTCAGGCACTATATCTATAAGTGATCTGCCACGCTTGGTTGATATAAGTTGCTTTTTCTTGCGTTCAATAAATCCTCGATTGATAAGTTTTTCTATAATATCTGCCCTAGTGGCTTCCGTGCCGATACCGGAGGTATCTCGCAATATTTTCTTCATCTCTGGTTCATTGACAAATTTTGCAATATTTTTCATGGATGATATCAGGGTGCCCTCAGTAAACCTTGAGGGTGGTTTTGTTTGCTTCGCTTTAATATCTGTTGATTTTAAATCAACGGATTGATCTTCTTTCAAGAATGGGATGGTTGTACCATTTTCTTCATTTCCATCTTCAATTTGTTCTATATTGAGAGCACGTTTCCATCCTGGTTTAAGCGGTTCGTTGTAACTTGATTTAAAAACCTCACCAGCACAGTCAACTTCTACCCTCCTTTGCTGATATTCATAATTACCCAAAAACTGAGCAATATAATAACGTCGTATTAAATCATAGACCTTAAACTCATCTTCGCTCATGTCTGACAGTGCAATATTTGAATGATTAGTAGGAATTATCCCATGGTGAGCAGTAACCTTTTTGTCATTCCAAGTTGGAGACTTGAGTGATGCGTCACATTCATTAATTAATTCTTTGATGGACTCATCAGTATTGGAAAGTGTTTCCAAGATATTAGACGCATCTGAAAATTGTTCTTCTGGTAAATAACCTGAGTCGGTTCTTGGATAGGTTGTAGCCTTATGCTTTTCATATAGAGATTGGGCTATTTGCAGTGTTTGCTTTGCTGTTAGACCCAATTTGCTACTACATAGTTTCTGTAATCCTGACAATGAAAAGCAGGTTGGTGGGGACGTCTTTTTGTCTATATTACTAAAATGCTTTACAACACCACTCTCCCCATTGAGTTTGTTGATTATGGTATCGACGTTAGATTTATTGAGGCACCTTCCTTCTTCATCAGACAAATCTTCTGGCACAATCCATTTTGCATTAAATTCACCATTAGCTGAGTTAAACAGTGCATGGAGGTCAAAATAATCTTTTGGTTTAAAATTTTCAATTTCCAAGTCTCTTTTCACAATTAAACCAAGTGCTGGTGTTTGAACACGTCCGACAGATAATACACCCTGACCTCTTATGCCATATAGACAGCTTGTAGCCATGGTCATATTCATGCCAATAGCCCAGTCGGCACGTTGCCGCCCAAGTCCTGCAAGATAGAGTGGATAAGTGGAATCACCAGATCTAATATTTGATAAGGCTTTCATTATTGAGCTGTCATCCAAAGCTGATAACCATAATCGTTTAACTTCGCCATCGTAATGAAAATAATCTAGCAACTCTCGACCAATGACATCACCTTCACGATCCGCGTCTGTCGCAATAATGACACAATCACTTTGTTTTAATAGTTTTTTAATAATGCTGAGTTGAGATTTCGTTTTTTTATTGGGTATAAGCTGCCATTCCTTAGGTAGTATAGGTAACACATCCATGCGCCAAGGTTTAATGTTTTCACAGTAGCTATCAGGTGGAGCCAGCTCTAGTAAATGTCCCAAGCACCATGTGACCTTTATGTCATCACCCTGTATGTACCCTTCTTGACGTTCATGCGCACCAACCACTCTTGCAATGTCTCTAGCCTGTGATGGTTTTTCGCAAATATACAATGTTGTCATGGATCACCTCTTAATAAATCATTTAAACAGTTTGAACACTTATTAGTGAGATCAGATGGTCACGTACAACTTTTCTAAATATTGGCATGACGTCTGAGTCGATCGCTAATGCCAACTTGTTGCGTTCAGTATCACTAAGTTCGATGTTTCTATTTTCCGTGGAGGAAATCTTGTACTCTCCAACCATATTTATCAATTCAAGCAGACCTTTTGTATAAGCGTGACTCTTTTTGGCATGAGTTCGACGTTTTTTGAATATTTTCAATGTAACGCAAGTTTCAACCAAGCACATCAACGTATCATGCTTACCAAGCAGACGATAAAACGCTGCTGCTGGTGGCGTTGTCACTCTTAATCGAAATGAGAATTTATGTTCAGGCTCAAAGATTATTTGATCTTTGCATTTGCGTTTAATTAGCTTAGATAGTCGCACAATTTCTTTATCAAAATATCTATCAATTTTCTTGATGATTTGGTACCAAGTGAATATCGTCAAAATATCGACAATACCGCCATCTCTCGATTGATAAAATAGTTTTGTAAGCTTGTTTAGGGTTGACTGAACACGTGATAAGCCAGGATTTATGCTTAAACTGGTAAGCCATCTGGTTTCTTGTGAACAGGGTTTAAAAATAAAGATAGTGCTCATACCTCGCCCTCCTCTATATCGCCATCTAACTCCGTTAGACATTCAAAATTAAAATCGACTTGTACAATTGTTAAAGGAATTGAGGGCTGCCCTTCTTTACTAAATTTAAATATATTATTCTTGGCAATACCCATTTCGACTAAAGAGTGTTTGATGTCATTTACTTTTATGTTTGATTTCTTTGAAAAATCAACAAATGCCGTTTCGGAAACGAATAAATTACTATTGCCAAATGACCGCTTATAAAAAAAATAAAAACTTTCGTTTGCAGGATTGCGTTTCAATTGGCGTTGCAGCCATTTGATAAATTTTTCACAGTTTGATTTATCGTCTGTGCAATGTTCGATGCTGGTGTCGACATCCTTTTTGATCTCTATTTCATCAGGAGTGCTATCTGTTATTTCATTTCCTCTATTAAGGTCGCTAATACTAGTAATCGCTTCGGGATGGGTGCTGGTTTTTGATGGGTTGATGTTTGGTTTTTCAGAAAGGATATCCAGACTCTCTGCCGGCAGATTGTCTACCACTCTATCGGTGGTTGTTGGTTGGTTTTTCAGAGCAAAACATAAAATATCCTCAATATCCGAGTTGAAGTTTAATGCTGAAAAATTATTACTAAGGATTGTTCCAATTTCATAAAGTCTATAGTGTTCACGGAATAGATGGCGATTAGCATCATTAAGATTGATGATGTTAAAAGTATCACGATATTGTGATACAGGCTTATCGAATATCGACTTGTTTGCGAATCCTGATAAGGACCTTAGTAGAACAGTAAAGAAAATGATGGAAACAATAGCATTATCTTTGTTTCTATCTTCAAGCACTTGATACAAAGGTTCATTGCCGATCCGCTCAAAAGCTTTAGATATGTCCATCGCCATTTTCTTTGAGCTATCATTTGCTAAACCAATACCAGATTTGTTTTTAATAAATGAGTAGTAATTTATTAACTTTTCTAAGTACCAATCTTTAAATAATTTTATGGCATCATGCGGCAATGAATTTTCAATCGTTTTAGCAAGATCTTTCGGAAAATCGCTATGCTTCATTCTTTTCCTTGGGCGTAAAAATATAGTTAAAATTGCCACTAAGACAACAATTGCCCACGCAAGGTCATACAGCACAACATTCTGCCTAAATAGAGTATTTTCTGTAGCAAGCAACAGAATGGAGACCACTGCTAATATACTAAAATCGATTAGTAGCGAATAAATATTGGATTTCATTTATCATCCTCCTTAATGGCACTAACTAATTGTCTTAGATTGGTTTCTCCTCTAAATATCGAAACGTGATTTGACTGATTGCTTGGGTAGATCATGATCAGCGGCGTACCGCTGTGATATTTCCTTAAAAGGCTTAAACCTGACTCTATTTGCATTAACACCCATTTGCTATGCATGTCTTTGTAAAATTGTACTGTGTTGAGATTTAACTTTTTTATTACGCTGTAAACGCTTTTTGCACTCATTGGCCTGGACATCAAATAATTGTGATATTGAACGAAC
>JAHCLG010000029.1 GCA_026125385.1 Legionellales bacterium | reverse complement strand
GCGTGGTTTGCAACCTGGTTCTACCTCCTCAACTATTCTTACATTAAAGTCGCACCCCACGCGGGTGCGTGGATTGAAACAAGAATGAGACGGTTACGGCGTTAAACCTGAGTGCGTCGCACCCCACGCGGGTGCGTGGATTGAAACATGATGATGCAGAAATCGATCAATTAAATTCCAAGTCGCACCCCACGCGGGTGCGTGGATTGAAACCGGAAATTAAAAACATCAATCTCTGGAAATGAAAGTCGCACCCCACGCGGGTGCGTGGATTGAAACTCTGATGTCATCATCCATCATCATTTTTGCAACGGTCGCACCCCACACGGGTGCGTGGATTGAAACTATCAATAATATCGCGAGCCTCTGTGGGATGACACGTCGCACCCCACGCGGGTGCGTGGATTGAAACATTGAAATGTGCAAAAAAACTGTCATAAGACGGTGTCGCACCCCACGCGGGTGCGTGGATTGAAACGATACTGTAATTTAATCAAACTAATGAGTGTAGATTGGAGTTTGTACGCTAGTCTAAAATTCATTCCGATGGTTCAAAAAATCCACTCCCCTTTTTTTCTCACTTTCAGATATACTTGCCGCCATGATGAAGGTTGATGTTTTAATTATTGGAGCGGGTGCGGCGGGTTTGATGTGCGCTAAAGAAGCAGCGAGTCGGGGACGACGAGTGCTGCTGATTGATCACGCTAATAAAGCGGGTAAGAAAATTTTAATGTCGGGAGGCGGGCGTTGTAATTTTACTAATTTGCACGTCACACCTGAAAACTATATTTCGCATAATCCACATTTTTGTAAATCGGCATTAAGTCGCTATACATCAGAAGATTTTATTAAACTCGTTAAAAAACATCGCATTCCTTTTCATGAAAAAACCTTAGGACAATTATTTTGCGACAATAAATCAAAAGATATTTTAAACATGTTGCTTGCTGAATGTGAGGCGGTAAACGTTACCTTAAAATTAATGGTGACAGTGAATAAAATTAGCTTTCCCAGTCCAGATGGTTTTACTGTTGATACAACGCTTGGAAAAATAAATTGTGAATCATTAGTCATTGCAACAGGTGGATTATCTATTCCCTCGATGGGAGCAACTCCCTTCGGTTATCATGTGGCAGAACAATTTAATATTCCCGTTTGGCCCACGCGTGCGGGTTTGGTGCCTTTTACTTTACAACCTGCCGATAAAGAACGGTTTTCCGCCTTGACTGGAATAGCGCAAGATTGTGAAGTGACTTGTCAACAACAAACATTTCGTGAAGCATTACTTTTTACCCATCGTGGCTTAAGTGGTCCAGCTATGCTGCAAATTTCTTCGTATTGGCAACCTAGCGAAACATTAACTATTAATCTATTACCACAACATAATTTACTTGAAATACTTAAATTAGCGCAAAAAGCCCGTCCCAATGCTACATTAAAAACTATTTTAAATTTATATTTCCCGAAGCGCCTAGTTGAGGTTTGGCTGGGTGACGAATGGGAAAATAAAATATTACAGGCATTAAACCAAGAAAAATTACAACGCATTGCCCATCTATTTCAACGCTGGCAAATTAAACCTAATGGCACGGAAGGCTATCGCACCGCAGAAGTCACTTTAGGTGGTGTGGATTGCAATGCGATTTCCTCTAAAACATTTGAAGCTAATAATACGCCTGGATTATATTTTATTGGTGAAGTGTTGGATATAAGTGGCTGGCTTGGTGGTTATAATTTTCAATGGGCATGGGCATCTGGCTATGCTGCAGGTCAAGTCGTATAAGGGTGTTGTCATATGGTGGTACTGGTGATTTAGAGGGGCATCTGGCTATGCTGCAGGTCAAGTCGTATAAGAGCCTATTCAGAATCTCCAAACTTGACTATCAACAACAGACTCCTGACTTAACCTTGAAGAATTTT
The DNA here is from genome assembly GCA_026125385.1 of Legionellales bacterium. Classification (NCBI taxonomy): domain Bacteria; kingdom Pseudomonadati; phylum Pseudomonadota; class Gammaproteobacteria; order Legionellales; species Legionellales bacterium. Next base: position 32,389 of record JAHCLG010000029.1, on the reverse strand, counting down.
AACAGGCGCTCCAGTAAAATTGTATTTACTTAAGAACTTCGCTACAATCACGCTTCGCTGACAAGTTGGCTGAGTGATCGCTCTGGTTTTATTGCAAAATAAATCCAGGGAGGAAAGTCCGGGCACCATCGGGCAGAGTGCCAGGTAACGCCTGGGAGGCGCAAGCCTACGGAAAGTGCCACAGAAATGATACCGCCTGTTTGTTCATTCGTGAATAATGGGGTAAGGGTGAAATGGTGCGGTAAGAGCGCACCGCGCTGCTGGTAACAGCAGTGGCAGGGTAAACCCCACTTGGTGCAAGACCGAATAGGAACATCGATTATTTTAATAATCAAGCATGCCCATGCTGTGTTCGGGTAGGTCGCTTGAGGTGTTTGGTGACAAACATCCCAGATTAATGATTACTCTCGACAGAACCCGGCTTATAGGCCAACTTGTTAGGGTTTTTTCCCATTATATTTTGTGATTTTTTACTTTTTCTAAAATTCGCCTACAAACGGTGAAGCCTGCTTAAAATTTTAATCGTGTGATCCCCTGTTTTTTCCAGTGTTTATCAACCTGTTATAGCGTTTTTCCGCAAGTGCTATGCGAAATTAGCTATTCGTGGGATTGCTTGCTTGACAGATTACAGATAGTGCGTCTATAGTGTAAGAAAGTGGTAGAAAGTGGGCAAAAGTGGTAAGCAGGCGGCAGGGTTGTTTCAATGTATCGAGGAATCAACACAATCAATCTGGATGCGAAAGGTCGCTTAACTATTCCGACTCGCTATCGTGAACGCCTCCAAGAGACTTGCTCTGGAGTGATTGTGGCGACAATCGATACGGAAGCACCCTGCTTATTGCTCTATCCATTACCCGAGTGGGAAGCGATTGAGGCAAAAATTTCAGCGCTTTCGAGCTTCAATAAATCCACTCGCCGTATTCAACGTTTGTTAATTGGTCATGCGACTGAGTTAGAAAGCGATGGTACGGGACGGGTATTAATCCCACCCCCTTTACGCCAATATGCGAATTTAGATAAACACGTCGTGTTAGTGGGGCAAGGTAAAAAGTTTGAATTATGGGATGAAACCCAGTGGAATGATTCCCGTGATCAATGGTTGCGTGATGGTAGTGATATGAATGGGGAAGATATTCCCGATGATTTGAAGAATTTATCGTTGTAATGAAAAAAGATGTCGCACATAAAACAGTATTATTAGACGAAGCCATTGAGTATTTAAATGTGCGCGCCGAGGGTATTTATATTGATGCGACATTTGGTCGCGGCGGCCATAGCCGCAAGATTTTGCAATATTTGCAGGGTTCAGGAAAATTATTAGCCTTTGATAAAGATCCTGAGGCCGAAAAAAATGCCAATGAATTAGCGCAAGCTGATAAACGATTTAGTTTTGTGCGGGGTTCTTTTACCCAATTATTAAAAGAATGCGAGGCGCGAAACTGGATGGAGAAAATTACAGGGATTATTTTTGATCTCGGTGTTTCTTCTCCACAATTAGACGATGCGCTAAGAGGATTTAGTTTTTTACGTGATGGACCGCTCGATATGCGTATGGATCCATCACAAGGACAGAGTGTGAAAGACTGGCTTGCCGAAGTGAAGTTAGAAACACTCATCACTGTTTTACGAACTTATGGGGAAGAGCGTTACGCAAAACGCATCGCGCAAGCGATTATTAACGAGAGGGGGAAGGAACCGATCACGACAACGGCGTGTTTAGCAGCAATTATTGCTAAAGCGCATCCCAACTGGGAGCCTGGGAAACACCCAGCGACGTTGAGTTTTCAAGCCTTGCGAATTTTCATCAATCGGGAGTTGGAGGAAATCGAGCAAGGTCTAGCACAAAGTTTACAAGTGTTAGCGTCAAGAGGGAGGTTAGTCGTGATCAGTTTCCATTCGTTAGAAGATCGCATCGTCAAACGATTTATGCGTGATGAAAGTAAGGGTGATAATTTTCCGGCAGATTTGCCGATTACGGAGGATATGCTGGTGCCGCGATTGCAGATTATTGGTAAAGCAATTCGGCCTGGCCAATTAGAAATAGACAATAACCCCCGTGCACGAAGCGGGGTCATGCGGGTGGCGGAGAAATTGCAATGAATGCAGCAGCAAAAGCGTTAGCTCACAGCGATTGGAATCAGGGAAACGTGTTTAGTTTACATTTAACCAAACGCGGTATGCTCGTGTTAATGTTAGCACTTATCGTCTTAGTTTCGGCGGTGAGTGTGATTTATGTGAAAACATTAAATCGTCGTTTATTCAGCGAACTGCAAACCGAGCAACAACTGCACGATCAATTACAAGTGCGTTGGGGACAATTGTTATTGGAGCAAAGCACCTGGGCCACGCAAGCACGTGTGCAAAAAATTGCAACAGAAGAGTTGCATATGATAGCGCCAACATCTAATAATATCGTCATTGTCACACAACAGGATTAACAAAATTGTCGAAGTCTGGCAGCGCCACTCATTACCGGTGGCGTTATTTTTTTGTGATATTTATTGTCTTATTAGCATTAGGCGCTGTGGTCGCGCGAGTGGCTTATCTTTCTGTTTATCGCCGACAATTTTTATTATCGCAAGGGGATGCTCGTACCTTAAGAACCATCGCAATTCCAGCATTACGCGGCATGATTACCGATCGTAATGGTTATCCATTAGCCGTTAGCGTGCCGGTGGAATCCGTGTGGATCGATCCCAAACAATTTTCTCCCACACCTGAAGCATTAATACAAATTGCTAATTTATTGGAATTAAATTTAGCGGATTTAAAAAGCGATCTCAAACAAAATAGTGAACGCGAATTTTTATATTTAAAACGTCGCATTGATCCATGGCTTGCTAAAAAAGTACAAGGATTAAAAATTCCAGGATTATATTTACGCAGTGAATTTCGCCGCTATTATCCTGAAGGACAAGTCGATGCGCATGTCTTAGGTTTTACCAATGTCGATGATCAAGGGCAAGAAGGTTTAGAATTAGCTTTTAATTCTTGGTTAGAAGGTATTCCTGGAAAAAAACGCGTACTAAAAGATCGTTACGGCAATATTGTAGGCGATGTCGAAAATATTCGCGATCCACGTCCGGGGCATCCTTTGGTATTAGCCATTGATCGACGCATTCAATATTTAGCCTATAAAGCATTGCAAAATTGTGTGGAAGAATATAATGCGGTGGCAGGTTCAGTCGTTGTGCTGAATACTAAAACCGGCGAAATTCTAGCAATGGTAAACCAACCTTCTTTTAATCCCAACTCCGATATTACTAATGTCACCAGTGCATTTCGCAATCGCGCGGTAACCGATGTGTTTGAGCCAGGTTCTACCATGAAAGCATTCAGTATTGCCAGTGCGCTCGATAGTGGAAAATATACGCCGGATTCAAAAATCGATACTGGCAAAGGCTGGATTGTGATTGGACGTCACACCATTAACGACGATTATCACAATCTTGGAGTGATTGACGTGCGCACCGTTATGAAAAAATCCAGTAATGTCGGTGTGGCCAAAATGACTTTATCACTGCCGCCAGAACAATTATGGAATTTATTGCATCGATTCGGTTTTGGTCAACGTACGCGCAGTGGTTTTCCTGGTGAGCGATCAGGCTCGTTAGTGAATCATCGAGTGTGGCGCCCTATTAGTCTTGCAACACTTGCTTTCGGTTACGGTGTTTCTGTCACTACCTTGCAATTAGCGCATGCTTATTCCGTGATTGCTAATGGTGGGATTAAAATTCCTGTTACTTTTTTACGCGTGGATAAAGCACCGCAAGGCGAGCGCGTATTAAATGCAAAAATTTCAGCAGAAGTATTAAGCATGTTAGAAGGTGTGGTGAATGGTAAAGATGGTACGGGTTCATTAGCACAAATACCAGGATATCATGTCGCCGGAAAAACGGGTACCGCGCGTTTAGCAGGACCGGGTGGTTATATGAAAGGTCACTACATGGCGTCGTTCGTGGGAATAGCACCGGCGACGAATCCGCAATTAATTGTCGCTGTGGTCATTCGTGATCCGCATAAAAAAGGATTTTATTTTGGCGGTCAAATTGCCGCCCCAACGTTTTCCAAAATCATGGCGGGTGCGCTGCGAATTCTAGATATTCCGCCAGATAATGATAACACTGTTAATGAGGTAAAACCGTGAAACTCAGTGAATTATTACGTAACGTATTACCACTTCCCAGTCATTACGATATTGAATTTCAAGATTTAACGAGTGACAGTCGTGAGGTTAAACAGAGTGATGTTTTTATTGCGCTCGCTGGAAAAAATACGCAAGGTAAGCAGCACATCGAAGAAGCCATCGCTAAAGGTGCGGTTTGTGTGTTGTGCGATGCGCCCGAAAATCGCATTTTAGAAACGCAAAATTCTCAGCAACATATCATCCCGATTATTCATATTTGTGGTTTAGAAAAACGTTTAAGTCAAATCGCTGCCCATGCTTATGGTTATCCCAGCGAAAAATTAACCATTATTGGTATTACCGGTACTAATGGTAAATCTTCCTGTAGTCATTTAATTGCTCGTGCCTTGAATCAACTTAATCAAAAAGCCGTAGTCATTGGCACGCTCGGCAATGGCGATCCTGATAATTTACAAGCTTCGCAATTTACAACCCCAGAGCCTATTCAATTACAGCGCTTATTAGCAGAATATGTAAAGCAGCAAGTAAAATACGTAGCGATGGAAGTTTCGTCACATGGACTGGCGTTAGGGCGTGTGGAAAATATTCATTTTCCTATTACAGTATTTACTAATTTAACACGCGATCATTTGGATTTTCACCAAACTATGGAAGCTTATGCTCAAGCAAAATTAATGTTATTTCAACGTCCACACATTCATCATGCCATTATTAATCGCGACGATCCTTTTTCAAAAAAAATCAAATTGGAATTGGCGCGCGGGGTGAATATTATTGACTATGGTTTAACAGAAAATACCGCCGGACTTGCGGTGAAAAATTTTCAATTATCCGCGCGAGGTATTGAGGCCGAAATCATTATTAATAATGAAATCCACGTATTAAAAAGTCCATTATTAGGTCGTTTTAATCTTTATAATTTATTAGCGATTTTAGGTGTGTTATTGAGTTTAAACGTGACACCTAGTCAAGCACTGACAGTATTGCCACAATTGCCCACCATTCCTGGACGTATGCAAGCCATTCATGCCGAAGGATTGCCAACTGCCGTAGTAGATTACGCACACACTCCCGATGCCTTAGCCAATGCGTTATCTACTTTAGCGGATTTAAAACAAGCAGGAAAATTGTGGTGTGTGTTTGGTTGCGGTGGTGATAGGGATCGAGGAAAACGCGCGCCGATGGCGGTTATTGCAGAACAATATGCCGATCATATTGTGGTTACCGATGACAATCCTCGTCAGGAAGATCCGCAAAAAATTATTAAAGATATTTGCCAAGGATTTCGCGATATGAAAAAAGTAACGATAAAAGCTGATCGTGCACGCGCCATTCATTTCGCTTATACTCAAGCGCAGCCGCAAGATATTGTGTTGATTGCGGGTAAGGGGCATGAAAATTATCAAATCATCGGGCAAAAACGCCTTCCGTTTAGCGATGTAGAGGTTGTGCAAACCCTAATAAAAGAGGTTAAAGATGGGATTATCACTAAAGCTTAGTCAGTTAGCCGCGATTTGTCAGGGGCAGGTTGTTGGCAACGATATAAACATCGAACATATCACCATTGATACACGCGAGTTAAAACCGCATCATACTTTTTTAGCGTTACAAGGTGAAGTATTCGATGGCCATAATTTTATTCAAGAGGCTCAAGCGCGAGGGGCCAATGCACTCATTGTTGAAAAAAAAATAACCACGACTTTACCTTATTTATTAGTAAAAAATACTCGCCAAGCGTTGGGAAAAATAGCGGCTTTTCATCGTCAGCAATTTTCAATTCCGCTGATAGCACTTACAGGCAGTTGTGGCAAGACAACCACACGCGCCTTGCTAGCCTCAATTTGCCAATCCGTTGCACCAACCCTCTCTAGCATTAAAAGTTTTAATAATGATATAGGTGTGCCATTAACCTTACTTAATTTAAATTCTACCCATCACTATGCCGTGTTAGAAATGGGAATGAATCATTTTGGCGAAATTGCCTATCTCACTCAACTTGCACAACCCAGCGTGGCGATGATTTTAAATGTGGGGCCTGTGCACTTAGAAGCGGTTAACAATGAAGAAGGGGTTGCACGCGCTAAAGGTGAAATTTTTCAAGGATTGACTCAACAGGGTGTCGCCGTACTCAATGCCGATAGCGAATTTGTGCCGTATTGGAAAACCTTATTAACGGGTCAATCCATAATAACGTTTGGTTTTCATCCTCAAGCAATGGTGAGAGCTCATCATATTCAACTAATCCCAAACCAGGGATATACTTTTTTAGTGACTACTCCAGCAGGTGAGACAGAAATTCATTTACCTTTATACGGCGAACACAATATTCATAATGCCCTTGGTGCAATTGCGGCGGCGTTAGCAGTAAATATCGATTTAACGGCGATTCAACACGGTTTAAGCAACGCCACGCCAGAAAAACAACGCTTAGTAAAAAAAATAGCGCGTTCTGGTGCGGTGGTGATTGACGATACCTATAATGCCAACCCGCAATCGATTCGCGCAGCCATTGATGTCTTAGTCACCGAAAATCCTGGATTCACCAAAGTATTAGTATTAAGCGATATGAAAGAATTAGGCGAGAATGCGCTGCGTTATCATCAAGAAATTGGCGAATATGCTCTAGCACGTGGGGTAGATCAATTTTATGCTTGCGGGGAACTCATGCAACAGGCAGTAAAAGCGTTTGGGACTAATGCGCAATTTTTTCAGCACCGTCAAGATTTAATTCAGGCACTACAACAACTCGATAACTCGCACATGATATTAATTAAAGGTTCGCGCTCGACGCACATGGAACACATTGTTACTGCTTTAACGGAAGAGGAATAAAACATGTTGCTGTGGCTATTTGAATATTTGCAACGCTTTTATCATGGTTTTCAAGTATTCCATTATTTAACCTTGCGCGGTGTATTAGGTGTTTTAACTTCTTTAGCCATTGCGCTTTTATTGGGTCCTGTCGTCATTCGTCGTTTAACTTATTATAAAGTAGGTCAACAAATTCGTGATGATGGGCCGCAAACGCATTTAAGCAAGGCTGGCACACCAACGATGGGTGGGGCATTAATTTTAATCGCTGTAACAAGCTCAACATTATTATGGGCAAATTTAAATAATTTATACGTCTGGTTAGTATTATTAGTCACTATTGGCTTTGGGATAATAGGCTGGGTAGATGATTATCGCAAAATGATTTTAAAAAATTCTAAAGGCTTAGCGGCGCGATGGAAATATACGTGGCAATCGGTGATTGGATTAATCGCGGCATTTATTTTATTTTTTTATGCAAGCTCTCCCACAGCAACGTCATTATTAATTCCTTTTTTCAAAGAAGCGATGATCCCGCTGGGTGCTTTTTTTATTGTGTTAACTTATTTTGTCATTGTCGGTGCGAGTAATGCGGTTAATCTCACCGATGGACTCGATGGCCTGGCGATTTTACCTTGTGTATTAGTAGCCGGCGCATTGGCGATTTTTGCCTATGTATCTGGCAATATTGAATTTGCCAAATATTTACAAATTCCGTATGTAGCAGGCAGTGGCGAAATAATGATTATTTGCGCTTCGATTGTGGGTGCTGGACTCGGTTTTTTATGGTTTAACACCTATCCTGCACAAGTTTTTATGGGCGATATCGGCTCACTGGCATTAGGTGCTTGTTTAGGTTTAATGGCGGTGATTGTTCGTCAAGAATTAGTCTTTTTTTTAATGAGCGGCGTGTTTGTGATGGAAACCATTTCGGTGATTTTACAAGTTGCTTCTTTTAAAATGACCGGACGTAGAATATTTCGCATGGCACCTCTTCATCATCATTTTGAATTAAAAGGATGGCCTGAACCCAGAGTGATTGTGCGCTTTTGGATTGTGACCGTTATTCTAGTATTAATAGGGTTAGCCACGTTAAAATTACGTTAATGACAAGAGGTAATTTTCTTTGAACGCCAATAATTATGTGGTACTCGGATTAGGAAAAACTGGGTTATCGATTTGTCGATTTTTAACTAAAAATCATCTGGATTTTGTGGTGATGGATACTCGTGAAAACCCTCCAGGTCTTGCAGAATTCCAGCAACAATTTCCCAATTGTCCTATTTATTTAAATGGTCTTAATGTCGAAATATTAATGCAAGCACAACAAATTATTATTAGTCCTGGGCTTTCTCCCAATTTACCTGAATTAATGGCGTGTCATGCTGTTGGCATTCCCATTATTGGTGATATCGAATTATTTTTACAAATTACCACGACCCCAGTAGTGGCAATTACCGGCACCAATGCTAAAAGTACGGTAACGACGTTAGTTGGAAAAATGGCGGAGCAGGCTGGAATACGGGTAAAAACCGGTGGAAATTTAGGCGTGCCCGTGCTCGATCTATACGAAGAAAATACTGAGCTTTACGTATTAGAAGTTTCCAGTTTTCAATTAGATTCTACCTTTTCATTGCAAGCATTGGCAGCAACCATCTTAAATATTTCGCCCGATCATCTCGATCGCTACGCCAGTTTTGAAGAGTATGTAGCATCTAAGCAACGTATTTATCAGCAAGCACGTCATGTGGTATTTAATCGCGACGATAGTAATACTTGGATTACTAACCCTAACGCTGAGGTGTGGAGTTTTGGAGAAAGCACACCGCAAAATTCCACAGAGTTTGGTTTACGTACGCTACAAGATACGCTTTATTTAGCACGAGGTAACGAGAATTTAATCGCAGTGTCTGAATTACCGTTAGCAGGCTTGCACAATTGGATGAATTATTTGGCGGCATTAGCCTTAGGCAGTGCTATTCAATTACCTGTGGCTGCCATGCTGAAAACACTACGTGAATTTCCAGGATTACCTCATCGGTGTCAACGTGTTGCCGAAATTGATGACGTGGTTTGGTACAATGATTCTAAAGGCACGAATATTGGTGCCACCCAATCGGCATTGAGCGGATTAGGGCATATTTATCGCAAGATTATTTTAATTATGGGAGGACAAGGCAAGGGAGTCGATTTTCGCGACATTAATCCAACGGTGTGTCGTTATGTGACACAGTTAATTTTAATCGGCGAAGATGCGCAATTAATTAGCGCGGCAATAGATGATAAAATTCCCAGACACTTTGCTCGCAGTCTCGACGAAGCCGTAAATATTGCAGCAGAAATAGCACCACCTCACAGTGCCGTTTTATTATCCCCGGCGTGTGCGAGTTTTGATATGTTTCGTAATTATGAACATCGTGGAGAAGTATTTTGTCAGCTGGTAAAACAATTAATTCGATAAATAAACGCCCAAGCATGGCGCGTACTCATCAACGCGGAAAACAATTGCCCGTGCTCTACGATCGCGTATTAATTTTTGCAATTATTGGTTTGATGGGAGTGGGGTTGATGATGGTGGCTTCTGCGTCGATCGTCATTTCGTATAAATTATATAATACGCCTTTCCATTATTTAATTCGACAATCCTTATATTTATCAGCCGGATTAATTTCCGCCTTTATTATTTTACGGATCGAAATTTCAGTTTGGCAAAAAATCAGTCCTTATTTATTATTTGTGTCATTTTTTTTATTAATCGCGGTGCTCATTCCAGGCATTGGACGACGAGTGAATGGCTCGATGCGTTGGATAGGCTTTGGTCCTATTGGCATGCAAATCTCTGAAGTTGTGAAATTAACTATTATTCTTTATTTATCGGGTTATTTATTACGACGAGGTGATGAAGTTAGACAAAATTTTATGGGCTTTCTCAAGCCGATGGCAGTCTTAGGATTAGTGGCTGTCTTATTACTCAAGCAGCCCGATTTTGGTGCAGCCGTCGTTATTATTGTCACGGCTTTAGGTATGATGTTTTTAGCAGGGGTGCGTTTATGGCAGTATCTCGTATTAATTTTGTTAGTGGGAATTGCGTTTGCGGTGTTAGCAATTTCATCTCCGTATCGCATGCAACGTTTAACTGCTTTTTTAAATCCATGGGCTAATCCATTTCAAAGCGGTTATCAACTTACCCAATCCTTAATTGCCTTTGGTCGTGGTGGTTGGTGGGGAGTGGGTTTAGGCGAAAGCGTGCAAAAATTATTTTATTTACCCGAAGCTCATACCGATTTTATTTTCGCAGTATTAGGCGAAGAATTGGGTTTGGTAGGCATGCTTGCGACCATTGGCTTATTTAGCTTATTTATTTTTCGCGCCTTAAACGTTGCGCGCAAAGCACAATTTTTAGAAGAATATTTCTCTGCTTATGTCGCCTATGGCATTGCCTTGTGGATGGGCTTGCAAGTGGTGATTAATATTGGCGTTAATACGGGATTATTACCTACCAAAGGATTAACGTTGCCATTAATCAGTTATGGAGGTAGTAGTGTGGTCGTATTTTGCTGGGCATTAGCGATTTTGCTACGTATCGATCATGAAAATCGTTTACTCACTTATGGTTTTTCCAAAACGAGACGCAAATGACAGAATTATCTAAAGTTTTAATTATGGCCGGAGGCACTGGCGGGCATATTTTTCCAGCACTGGCGATTGCTAAATTATTTATTGCGGAGGGTATTATCGTCTCTTGGCTGGGAAGTGCAGAGGGTATGGAGGCGGAAATTGTCAGCCAACAGGCGATCCCCATCGACTTTATTCAGATTAAAGCGCTACGGGGAAAATCAGTTTGGCAAAAATGTTTGGCACCATTTAAATTAGCTTCTGCGGTTTTACAGGCGAAAAAAATTATTCAACAACGCCAACCGGATTTAGTGATTGGTATGGGGGGCTTTGTCAGTGCACCCGGTGGAATTGCCGCGTGGTTGTTAGGCAAGCCGCTGGTGATCCACGAACAAAATGCGATTGCGGGATTAACCAATCGTATTTTAGCACGTTTGGCTCAAAAAATATTTCAAGCATTTCCCGACGCTTTTCCTAAAAAAATTCCTGTGCAAACAGTTGGCAATCCCGTTCGTCAATCATTAATTAATTTGCCTCATCCTGCTTCTCGCCAATGGTGTGTCAATAATACCTTACATGTTTTAATTTTAGGTGGAAGTCAGGGCGCACATGCGCTTAATCATTGCGTACCACAGGCTTTAGCACAACTCAAGCAACCGATCGAAATTATTCATCAATGCGGTCGACAAGATGAAAAATTTACTCGTGAAATTTATCAAAAGTTATCACTAAATGTCGAAATTAAACCTTTTATTGATGATATGGCAACCGTTTATCGCTGGGCTGATCTGGTGATTTGTCGTGCCGGTGCGCTCACCATTGCCGAATTAATGGCGGTGGGATTACCCAGTATATTAATTCCTTATCCGCACGCTGTAGATGATCATCAAACCTTGAATGCCCAATTTTTAGTGACACAACATGCCGCCTGTATGATCGCACAAGCTGAATTATCCAATGAAAATCTTATTAAAACACTGCTTAGTATGAAAAATGAATTGCCGCAGATGGCAAAACACGCGTATGCTTTAAGACAAGTAGAGGCCGGTGAAATCATTATCGAACAATGTAAGGAGATAGGCAGTGGGCATCATCAGTAGACCTAATTCAGTCATGCGTCGGATTAAAAATATTTTTATGATTGGCATCGGCGGCGCTGGCATGGCAGGCATTGCCGAAGTTTTATTAGCACAAGATTATTCAGTGATGGGATCGGACATGAAAGCAAGTTCGCTTACCCATTATTTAGAAAATTTGGGTGCTAAAATTTTTATTGGTCATCAGCCCCAACACGTCGATGGTGCCGATGTGGTCGTCGTGTCTTCTGCAGTGAAAGACGATAATCCCGAATTAATAGAATCTAAAAAAAAGGGCATTCCAGTGATCCGTCGCGCCGAAATGTTAGCAGAACTGATGCGACGTCAATGCGGAATTGCGATTGCAGGTACTCACGGTAAAACCACCACCACGAGTTTAGTTTCTTCGTTATTAACTGAAGCCGGACTCGATCCCACGTTTGTCATCGGCGGATTATTAAAAAGTATTGGGAGCAATGCTAAGAGTGGAGAAAGCCATTTTTTTGTCGCGGAAGCCGATGAAAGTGATGCTTCATTTTTATATTTAAAACCCACCATGTCGATTGTCACCAATATTGATGCCGATCACATGAGTACCTATCAAGGGAATTTTGAAAAATTAAAACAAACTTTTATTGATTTTTTACAGCATTTACCTTTCTATGGGTTGGCAGTATTATGTTATGATGATCCTCATGTGCGTTCGATCATTCCCAAATTATCGCGACCCATCATCACCTATGGTTTTTCAGCAGACGCCGATATCCAAGCCTTGAATTTTACCCAAGAAGTCACACAATCTCGTTTCGTTGTTAATGCTAAACCATTTCATAAACAATTTCATGTCGTATTAAATTTGCCTGGAAAACACAATGTTTTAAATGCATTAGCGGCCATTACTATCGCTTTAGAAGTGGGCGTGCAAACGGCGTTCATTCAAAAATGTTTAGCGGCATTTTCAGGAGTAGGACGCCGTTTTCAATTATATCCATTAGAAAACGATATATTATTAGTCGATGATTATGGTCATCACCCCACAGAAGTAAACGTCACCATTCAAGCTGCGCGCGCGGCTTGGCCAACACGACGATTAGTGATGGTATTTCAACCTCATCGTTATACCCGTACCCACGATTTATTTAATGATTTTATTAACGTTCTTAGTGAAGTTGATTTATTAATTTTACTGGATGTTTATCCTGCGGGTGAAAAAGTAATACCCGGTGCCGATGGAGAGTCGCTGGCAAAAGCCATTCAAAAAAATCAAAAAGTCAAAATTGTTTTTGTACCACGAGAAATGAATTTAAGTGAAATTTTATTGACTCATTTACAGCCTAATGATGTGGTGATCACCCAAGGCGCTGGCGATATTGGCAGCATGACCCAACATTTTTTACACGATACAGGCAAAAAGGTAGAGCAAGTATGAATAATCGTATTCAAGCATTAGGAAAAATTATTATATTAAGCGGAGGATGGGGCGCGGAACGCGAAATTTCGTTAATGAGCGGACGCGAAGTTCACAAAGCCTTACAATCACTCGACGCAAATTGTGAATTTTTAGATGTTCAGTCACCGCATGACGTCTACGAACACGTGAAAAAAGCACAAGGCGATCGTGTTTTTATTGCTATGCATGGCGAAGATGGTGAGTCAGGATTTATTCAAGCGATTTTACAGGGTTTAAATATTCCCTATACCGGTAGTGGTGTTGCTGCAAGCGCATTAACCTTAGATAAAATTCGTTGTAAATGGCTGTGGCAAGGTGTGGGGTTACCTACACCGGATTTTATGATTTTAGAACATCCACTCAATGTGGATGAAATCATTCAACGTTTAGGATTACCCTTATTTGTAAAACCAGCGTGTAATGGTTCAAGTATTGGGATCAGTAAAGTAAAAACTGCCGCCGAATTAATACCTGCATTCGAATTAGCCAAACAAGGGAATGCCATTGTGTTTGCGGAGAAATTCCTGTGTGATGAATATACCGTTGGCATTATTAATAATGAAACCTTACCTTCAATTAAAATTGAAACACCGCGTGAATTTTACGATTATCAAGCCAAATATTTTTTAGACGATACGGTTTATTTATGTCCCGCAGGTTTAACTGCAAAAGAAGAACACGAAATAACTCAACTGGCATTGCGCGCATTTCAAGCAACAGGTTGTGAAGGGTACGGGCGTGTCGATATCATGCGTGATGAACATAAACAGTTTAAATTAATTGAAATTAATCCTTTACCCGGTTTAACTACTCATAGCTTAGTACCCAAAGCGGCAAGATACATCGGTATTGAATTTCCCGAATTGATTGTCAGAATTTTGGAGCAAACGCAAAAAAACTTTTCCACCAGGCTTAGGCTTAGCCATTAAATCATTAATTCCATGGCAGATAAAATTAGATTTAACTTTCACCTAGATGATTTAATTAATAACGATAAATAAAGAAAAAAATTCAGATTTTTACTTGCCAATGTAATAGTAGAGCTGTCATACTTGTGTGCTGTCGAGGGAGGAAGGTGTGATTGTGGATGCAGTGTCAGTGTGAAGGAAAAGCCAAGCCCATTTTAATCACGTTTATTTTGCTGATAGCGATTGCAATAATCGGTTCTTGGCTGTGGTTAAAAAGCGAAGGGCCTTATGTATTGCCAGTAAAATGGGTAAAAGTTCAAGGTGCTAATTTACCTTCACAACAAGAAGCTGTAAAAAGCGCATTAATTCCATTTGTCACGCAAGGCTTTTTACTCGTTAATGCCACGGGTATTCAACAACGTTTGCAAGATATTCCCTGGGTTGCAGAAGTTTCTGTAAAACGAGAATGGCCAGATACCTTAATCATTGGTGTTCATGAAAAAATTCCGGTTGCGCTTTGGAACGACGATCACATGATTAATCGTCAAGGCGATGTATTTAACATTGAAGATGGGATTGCGACGCAATCGTTTCCAAAACTGTCTGGACCCACTGGATTAAGTGCATTAATCGTTGAACGCTATTTTGTCTTCGCAGATTTATTAAAACCCTTGCATTTACATATTCAAGCGTTACATTTAAGCGCAAGACGTGCTTGGAGTTTAACCTTGGATAACGGAGTAAAAATATTATTAGGTCGCATGCAAGTCACTCAACGCTTGCAGCAATTTATTAAAGTGTATCCGCAGGTGTTAGCACCTAGGATCAATGAAGTGAATTATGTGGATCTACGTTACAATACGGGTTTTGCAGTAGATTGGAAAGATCAATCGCAACAACACCCTGCTGCTACGTAGAGTTGTAAGTAAAATCTTGGCTAGGGAGAGAGATACATGGCCAAAAAACAATCGAAACAATTAATCGTTGCCTTGGATGTGGGAACGTCAAAAGTATTAGCCATTGTGGGTGAAATTATGCCCGATGGGAAAATCGATGTCATTGGGGTGGGCTCGCATCCCTCACGTGGATTAAAACGTGGTGTGGTGGTGAACATCGATGCGACAGTGCAATCCATTCAACGCGCAGCTGAAGAAGCAGAATTAATGGCGGGATGTGAAATCCATTCCGTGTTTACTGGCATTGCCGGTGGACACATACGCAGTTTAAATTCGCATGGTATTGTCGCCATTCGCGAATCGGAAGTTACTCAGCTCGATGTCGATGCCGTGATCGATGCTGCCAAAGCCGTGGCAATTCCTGCTGATCAAAAAATTCTGCATGTCTTACCGCAAGAATTCATCATCGATAATCAGCAAGGCATTCGCGATCCGATTGGCATGTCGGGCGTGCGTTTAGAATCAAAAGTTCACATGGTCACTGGTGCCGTCAGTGCGGCGCAAAATATTGTCAAATGTATTCGTCGCTGTGGCTTAGAAGTGGCCGATATCAGTTTACAACCGTTGGCTTCATCGCATGCGGTATTAACCGACGATGAAAAAGAATTAGGTGTATGTTTAATTGATATTGGTGGTGGTACGACCGATATGGCCGTATTTACCCAAGGAGCTATCCGTCACACCGCGGTTATTCCCATCGCCGGCGATCAAGTCACTAACGATATTGCTGTGGCTTTGCGCACACCCACCCAAAATGCCGAAGACATTAAACGCCGCTATGCTTGTTGTTTAGCGCAATTAGTCAGCCAAAATTTAAAAATTGATATTCCCAGTATTGGTGAACGGCCTGGGCGAGAAATTTCTAGTGTCGCTTTAGCCGAAGTCGTTGAAGCTCGCTACGAAGAATTATTTCGCTTGGTGCATTCTGAATTACGTCGCAGTGGCTTTGAAGATTTAATCGCCTCCGGCTTGGTTATCACTGGCGGTGCTTCACGGGTTAACGGAGCGGTAGAATTAGCGGAGAAAATTTTTAATGTCCCCGTGCGCTTAGGGATCCCTCAACATGTCACTGGCATGTCGGAAGTCATTCAAAACCCTGCTTATGCAACGGGCATTGGTCTATTAATCTACGGTAACGAATTACAACGCGATAATCGATCGCAAGTGTTTGCAGGTCACGGTGTAAAAGGTATTTGGGGCCGAATGAAAAGTTGGTTCCAAGGTAATTTTTAATATGAAATTTTAGTAGTGGACGTCAGGGAGAAGCTCGAATGTTTGAAATAATTGATAATGCAGTTCAACAAAATGCCGTTATTAAAGTCATTGGTGTCGGTGGTGGCGGTGGTAATGCGGTAGAGCATATGTTGGGCGAACAAATTCAAGGTGTGGAATTCATCACCATGAACACTGATGCGCAAGCATTAAAAAAATCCAATGCGCCAAGTTTAATTCAAATCGGTGAAGAAATTACCAAAGGTTTAGGTGCAGGTGCCAATCCTGAAGTCGGTCGTAAATCCGCCGAAGAAGATCGGGAACGCATTCGCTCTGTGTTACAAGGCAGCGATATGGTGTTTATCACCGCGGGTATGGGCGGTGGAACGGGTACAGGTGGTGCTCCTGTGATTGCGCAAATTGCGCGTGAAATGGGTATTTTAACCGTAGCGGTGGTCACGAAACCTTTTTCATTTGAAGGTCGTCAACGTTTAAAAGTCGCTGAACAAGGTATCGCCTTATTAAGCGAATCGGTGGATTCCTTAATTACCATTCCTAATAATAAACTGTTAACTGTGCTTGGAAAAAATATGTCGCTCTTAAATGCCTTTAAAGCAGCGAATAATGTATTGCAAGGCGCAGTTCAAGGCATTGCCGATCTGATCACCCGTCCAGGTTTAATTAACGTCGATTTCGCTGATGTTCGCACGGTTATGTCGGAAATGGGTATGGCGATGATGGGAACAGGACGCGCGAAAGGTGAAAATCGTGCGCGTGAAGCGGCCGAATCCGCTATTCGTAGCCCCTTATTAGAAGACGTCGACTTAAGCGGCGCACGAGGTGTGTTAGTCAATATCACGGCCGGATTAGATATGTCGATTGGGGAATTTGAAGAAGTGGGTGAAGTGGTGAAAGGCTTTACCTCGGAAAATGCAACAGTGGTTGTGGGCACCGTGATTGATCCTGATGTCGAAGATGAATTGCGCGTTACTGTGGTAGTCACGGGGCTTGGACGCGAGCGTTTACAAGCGCGCACAACCAGCTCGATGAATTTCCGCGAAAATACTCGCAACGATGGCACGATGGACTATCAACAACTCGAGCGTCCTACAGTTATTCGTAACAAACGTATTACTAGCACTCCCATTACCGAAGCGACCAGTGAAGATGTCGATTATCTCGATATCCCCGCATTTTTACGTCGCCAAGAAGAAGTTGAACCATAAAAGGGTTGCTCGATGTAATCGCGCGGTCTAGCGCGATGACGAGATCAAAATACCGTGGGTAAATCCTCACGGTATTTTAATCTCAAAGTTTCGCCTTTCCGACAGTTTATTCGCCCAGAAAGTGACTTAAAAAAACGTTCCTACGTTAGTTAAGAATTTTTTGCTGCCAAATTTAGATTTAATCAGGAGCATAGCAATGCAACTCCAACCCCATTTTTTTCGAGAATTTTTGCTAAAAATCTTCCTGGGTATTTTTTTCATGATTTTTCTTTCTACGGCACAAGCGAATATTTTTTATAAACTCTATCGTTTTCCTGAAGATGGGATAACACCTTTTTATCAACCCATCACGCAAGCCAAAAAAAATATTATTTTAATTACCTATATTCTCACATTTATAAAAATAGAAAACGCGCTAGTCAATGCCAAAAAGCGTGGAGTACGTGTGCATGTCATGCTAGAACCTTCTCCTTATTTATCCCAGCATGCCAATGATGAGGCAAAAAAATTGTTGCAGCGAGCGGGCATTTCAATTGAGCTTCCTAACCCACAGTTTGCGTTTACTCATCAAAAAGCCTTGGTGATTGATGATATTGATTCATTCATCATGACCTTTAACTTTACTTTTACCAGTTTTAAGCACGAACGTAATTTTGCGATTGCCACCAACGATCCCGCTATCGCTCGCGAAATTTCGGATTTTTACCAAGCCGATTTAAATCGTCAATCGCCATTTTCAACGCAGACAACATTAGCTTGGAGTCCGTTAAATAGTTATGCACAATTCAAGCGATTTTTTAAAGGCACTAAGAATTCATTGGATTTGTATGTGACGGAATTAAAATCGTGGAGCGTTATCCATCGTTTGGTTTATTTGGCACGCCACGGGGTAAAAGTGCGTATTCTTACTAATCAGAACACCCCGCAAAGTCAATTTTATCCGAGTTGTGGGCTCGTCGGTTTAATTAATGCTGGAGTTAGCTTACATTATTTACCTCAGTATCTCATTCACGCCAAAGCAGGCGTGCGTGATCCTGGGAAAAATACGGCGAAAGCCTATGTCGGCTCGGTGAATTTTACCGATACATCCTTTAATAAAAATCGGGAACTTAGTATTTTCTTGTCTGAGCCTCTGGTGGTTACAGAATTACACGATGATTTTGCAAGTGATTGGAATACCAGCAAACCCTTGCTCATAAGCAAACAGCAAATACGGGAGTGTAGGAAGGGTTCAAGCAACAAAATGTTAGATTAATCTAGACATTTTTAACTTCTCGACTTCGGATCGGATTTTAAAAAAAGTGTTTAATTACAATCAGTTATAATTTTTGAGACTCTACAAAACGGCTTCTTGGCTGAACTTTTTGTGCCACTTGATGTTGAGAGCTTGATACACGGAAATTAATTCCGGGGGCGGATCTTCAAGCAACACATAAGCATTGCGATCGGCGTGATATATTTTTGTCACCCGCATTTGACTTAATAAAAAATGTAATCGGTCGATAGGATAATGTAAATTATTTTTCTTCAATTCAAACTCAACATAGCGAATTAATGCAAGGCTCATATAACAAATTAAAAAATGAGCTCTGATCCTATCGGTGCTGTAGTGAAATACAGGTCTAATTTCCAAATTAGATTTTGCAATGCGAAAGGTTTGCTCTACTTGCCACAATCCACGATAAGTATTTAATATTTCTTTTGGATCACTATTTTCTAAATTCGTCTGAATGCCAAAAAATCCATCAAATTGCTTCTCACGCTCTAATTTATTCCAATCAATTTCTAGTTTGGCACCTTTATTGATTTTTACGTAGGGCTTTTTTAATCGGCTGGTGAGCTGGCTTTTAGCCGTGCTGTTAAGATAGTATTGTATTTTATCGAGCGCCTTTTCTCGTTCATAACCGTCTTTTCTAGCGCGTTTACTGCTGTGAAAGGCGATCAGGGTATCACCCTCGGGTAGTTTGATTGCTTTAGATAAAACAATATCCTCTTGGTTTGAATAGGCTATTTCATATTCTGTTTGGTTAAGTATTTTTTCTTGAATATTTTTTGTAGTATTTTTAATTCTGGCTGAGATGACATAATGTATTTTCCTTTCAGTTAGTGCCGCTAAGTTAATTTTGTTCATCAATGCAGCGTCAGCTACTAAAACGGTTTGATCAATGTTGTAGCGTGTTTTAATTTTTTCAAGAACTGGAATTAAAGTGTGCCCCTCATAACAATTTCCAGGGAATTCTTCATAATCAATGGGTAACCCATGTTTAGTAACAATGACCGCCAACATAATTTGAACATGTTGGCATTTGCCATCTTTTGAAAAGCCAAAATTGCGTAAAGCATCATCAGAATTTGTTTCGAAATAGACGGTGGTTAAATCATAAAACATCACATCAACCGTTTCTTTTTGCGCCGCTAATAGCTCGATTGAATGCTGATAAATCATTTTTTTAGCTTGTTTTATCGTATTTTCTGTTAGTTGATCCATGAGTTTATAAATTGAATCGACATTACACTCAAGATCATAGTCGCGTGATATCATCGCTGTTTTTCTTTTGCTGGCAGGATTGGCAATACGCATAATAATTAAATCATGTAGTTTTTTTAATTCGTGTGGTTTTAAGTTTAGTCTCGAAAATATTTTATTGAAAAACTTACCATAAACATCAGTAAAGCCCGTAATAAATGAGAGACAGGACTTTATATCACGTGGGGATGTTATTTTTAATGTTGCAGCTTTTGGTGAAACTGATAATAGATGCTGTTTATATTCTTCAGCGCGTTGAATGAGTATTTTTAATTCCTCTTCATCACTCGATGCGCCAAAATTTTTAATTAACCGAGGCGTGGAATGTTTGAGTCCAGACTTACGCTCACCCACGATCAATAAAATGGACGTGGTCCCGCCTTTATTTTTCTTTTTCCTAATAAACATGTTGTGTCGCCGTTCATCCTGAATAAGACATATTGTAACCTATTTGTATCATCGTTGCAACTCATCGAGACTCAACAACAAAAAGGCAAAAAAATGCGTAAGGGGTTGTAAATAAACAATTTTTTATCTTTTTTGAAAAATTTCGATCCGAAGTCGAGAAAATCGGGAACTTAGTATTTTCTTGTCTGAGCCTCTGGTGGTTACAGAATTACACGATGATTTTGCAAGTGATTGGAATACCAGCAAACCCTTGCTCATAAGCAAACAGCAAATACGGGAGTGTAGGAAGGGTTCAAGCAACAAAATGTTAGATTAATCTAGACATTTTTAACTTCCCCATCCATACTAATCATGGGATTAAGGTCAATTGATTAATGCTAAATTGGATACTGCGGTGGATAATTTAGTAACGAATGCTTTACGTTTACTACACTTAATCCCATGTAAGTTTTATTCATAAGATCTGTTTTTATTCATGCAACAAACATCACATAATCTTAGCGAGCTCTTAGCCAATAGCGCAGTGTATTTGCGCCAAATTGAATTATTATACGAACGTTATCTAAACCGCAATCTTCTCTTTACGACTCAGCAAGAAGGTGTGCATTTTGCTCAAATATATCAAAATCGCCAGACTTTCAGTAAACTCTTAGCGCAGGAAATTATTGCCCAAACGTATCAGTTTACACCGGCTCGTAAGATAACACTTTTTATCAAAGAAAAACCTCGAATTATTTATCGTTTTGCCGTCAGTGATTTTATTGTGCATGGCGTGCTAGCTTCTTTGTTAATGCAGCGGAGTCAATCTTATATTCATCCTGCAGTGTATTCCTATCAAGCAGGCATAAGCGCTTATGAGGCAGTCGCAGATTTGGCACGGTTTGTGCGACAGCATATTCATTCAACACCAGAAATTAAACAGCGTGGGTTATTCGTATTAAAATCCGATATTGCAGCGTATACCGATAACATCCCTGTGCACGATGATTCGCTATTGTGGAAAATTCTTGAGGACTACTTACAGCATGGTTTTAATGATTTGACACCACAACATATTATCTGGCCGCTGTTAAAACAGTGCATTCGGCCTCACATTCAAAAAAGTTCTGGGGAATTAATCCAAAATACTTTAGGCGTTCCTACCGGATCGCCCATTACCTCATTTTTATATAATCTTTATGCTCATTCGCTCGATAATGCCATGACAGTAAATCAAGAAGGATTTTACGCACGTTATTGTGATGATATTATTTATTTACATGAAAGTTATGATGTTATCCTCACCCAGCGACAAAAACTACAAGAGGCTTTGCAATTATTGCAACTAACCAGTAACACTAAAAAAGAAAAATGCTATTATTTTAATGGTGCTGGCAGAAATTTTCAGGCTAAAACAGTCTGGTCTGGTAAACAATATCTTGATTTTTTAGGTATGCGCGTAACTTTTAAAGGTGAGATTGGTTTAAAGCCAAAACAAGTGCGGATTCTTTTACGAGATATTCGACGGCGAGTATTGGGCACTATCAAACTATTAAGTCACGAAAGTCAAGAGACGCAAGGGGAAATCGTGTGTAAGATGCTAAATAAACTTTTTAATTCGCGCGGAGAATTAGCAAATAAGCAGATCCAAAAAGTACTCACTCTCGTCACCGATCGCGTACAATTAAGAAATTTGGATAAATTAATTGCATTGACAGTGGCAGAAGCACTTACTAAAAAACGCGGAATTATTGCTTTTAATCACATTCCTTATAAAAAAATTCGTCTCGAATGGCAGCTGCAATCTCTGTATCATCAACGCAATAAGGTTTAAAATGCAATTACTCACGCATTGGTTTCAAAAGCACAAAAATAAATCGAGTGATTTTTCTTTAGATAATGCCATTTTAACCAATCGCTTTTTTAATTATGCCTTATATCGCTTACGCTTTTTAATCGCTAATTTTTTCCTCGATACAGTATTACACGTTATAGAGTTTTTCTTTTTAATTAAAGTATTTCCCGTCGCCATTGTCATATTTTTAATTATGTTGCGTGCCAGCAGTTTAATTGTCAATGGATTTTGGTGGGGTGGCCTTGAAATATCACGAGCACGAATTCGGATGTTGCGTAAAACGGCTAATGATTATCAACTGCGTAGCGAAATTAGCTTATGGTTAGGTTTTTCGATTTATCTTGGAGTATTGCTTGTTGGTTTGAGTGTGCTTATACTTTATTTTGGCGCACATTTTCTAAAGCAATATTTTTCCTCGGCAAGCTTATACATTCTGGCAATTGCTGTGCAAATGAGCGCGTCTTTAATTGTTCGCACCTATCATTCCGGCGTTTATGCTTTGCAACGAGTTTATCGTCCGTTTTGGTCAATTGCGTTTAGCAGCATTGCTAATTTTATCATTCTGTTTTCATTATGGCCGTTTGTGAAGTTTTTAGCTTTACCGATTGCAATATTGGTTTCTTCATTATTAAGCTGCGGCTTAACCGCCTATTTCGCTTCCCTAAGTTATAAAAATTTAAAAATAGATATTAAAGTAAACTTAAATGGTTTGAAAATTTTTTCCTTTTTGAAAAAAGTGATTAGCCTCGAATTTTTTTGTGCGGGGTTGGCGTCAACCATGATTAAATTCGATGGGATAATCGTATTGCTGTTTTATAAAAATACATCTGCGCAAACCTCGGCTATGAATAACATCATTATCCTCTTTTTAATTACTATCCCCATTCGCTTTGGCTATGACTGGGCAAAATTATTTTATTTTGATTTTAAAAAATTGCATCAACCCTTATTTTCTCGTATTCGCAACCGTTTTTGTCAGTCCGCATTATTATTTTCGGGCATCCCAGGGATAATCAGTGTGCTCATTATGCTGATTTTGTTTTTGATTGCCTATGGCCATGCCACACTATTTTTTGCAATTCTGATGTTGCCATTTTTTATGCTACGTTCTTTGTTAGCCATTTTACAAATGAAAGCGTTTACGGAACATCGTTATTTAGATGTATTAGCTTGTGGGAGCATCACGGCGGGGATAGTGCTTATAGTTAATCTTGCTGGATTATCGATGGCGAGTGGTTTTATATTATTTAGTTTGTTTCTTCTCGCTTGTTGTTTTTATTTATTTTTTCCTATTTTACCCTTGATTATCGATGAAGGTAATTTTGTGGGCAGTCAGCCGTTAGTTGTCTGGGGGCAGGAAATAGTAAACCAACCACATCCTGTGGCCGTTAAAATAATTCGGCTGCATGGCCATCTTAATCTGCAACAACGGATAATTATATTAAATAAAATCAGTCATATGTTGGGGGGAGCAGGTTTAGCTTCTCGTCTCAGCGAGCGAGAAATTATTTGGTTTGAAAAGATTAATCAGCAGCCAACACGCATCACACTCGCATGGCTTACCCATAATTTATTGGGTTGCGTTGAACGCTTTATAATGGACGCAGAATTTTCCGCTCCACGTGTGGCATTAGAGACCGTATTTGATCGTTTGTCTGTTGAAAAAAACTATCCCTCATCATTGCATGATGCCAACAACATGCCAATTGAGCCAGCGGAGTTAATTGATATGTTTCTTCAACAGTTTCCTGAAGGTTATTATTACGATTTTATTCACGGCACTGGTAATTTAACGCAACAGCATTCTGCGCAGTTTGGCGCCTTAAAGCGGGGCATAAATTTTTTATATCAGTCTAATCTCAACACACCAGGGCAGTATTATTATGGTTCTTTTGTGCATAATAGCGAGTTAACTTTATTGTTCATGGTGCCCAAACGTTATCGCCAAGCTCAGCCTTGGCTGAAACAACTCTGGTACCACAATTTGCGCCAGTTATAAAATTTGAGTGGTCTTGAGGAAAATGTTTATGTCGTGGACTAAGCTTAAATTCTAGGGGTGACATTTCAACATAAGGTGATTATACTTGCCAAACTTTGAGTTGGTATGATGTATTAACTTAAGGAATGACAAGTAGGAAGGGATTGTATGAACGCCACGCTGAATCACTGCTTCTAGGTGAATGATTTATCAATCCGGCACTTGTGTTAAAATGGTCAAAGGATTGTTGGCTTTCTCACAAAAGGCATTGGCACCATGATAAAACAACGCACATTGAAAAACATTATTAAGGCAACGGGAGTTGGAGTACACAGCGGACAAAAAGTCTATTTAACCTTGAGACCCGCACCTGAAAATACCGGCATTATTTTTCGTCGTGTCGATTTAAATCCTGTGGTTGAAATTCCCGCATTAAATGAACATGTCGGTAGCACTGTGATGTCCACCACCTTGGCCGTGAATGGAGTCACTATTGCCACGGTCGAACATTTATTATCGGCCTTCGCAGGTTTAGGGGTAGATAATGCTTATGTCGACCTCACCGCGAATGAAGTACCGATTATGGATGGGAGTGCCGCACCGTTTGTCTTTTTAATTCAATCTGCGGGTATTGCCGAACAAAATGCCTTGAAAAAATTTATAAAAATTAAACGCAAAATTAAAATTCAAGATGGCGATCGTTGGGCGTATATTAAACCTTACGATGGCTTTAAAATCGCTTTTACCATTGAATATGATCATCCAGTATTTCGCCATCGCAATAATCATG
The DNA here is from genome assembly GCA_026125385.1 of Legionellales bacterium. NCBI lineage: Bacteria > Pseudomonadati > Pseudomonadota > Gammaproteobacteria > Legionellales > Legionellales bacterium. Next base: position 7,451 of record JAHCLG010000029.1, on the reverse strand, counting down.
TGGCCTTCGATTTTTCAGCGTTATCGTATGTCAAAGAAGTTTCACGCGCGCGCACCTATGGTTTTATGTCGGAATACGAATATTTGCGCGAAAAAAATCTTGCGCTGGGTGGAAGTTTGGATAATGCGATTGTAGTAGATGATTTTCGTATTTTAAACGAAGACGGTTTGCGCTACGACGATGAATTCGTCAAACATAAAATCCTCGATGCCATTGGCGATCTTTATTTATTAGGCTCAAGCATCATCGGCGAATTTGAAGGCTTTAAATCCGGTCACTCACTCAATAACCAATTATTGAAAAAATTACTCGCCACCCCAGACGCTTGGGAATACGTCACCTTTGACGATGTGAAAACAGTACCTGTGGCGTATAGTCGGATGGAATCGCTGGCTTAAAAAAGATTGCAATTGCTGCTCTGCTTAGCGCTGGTTCAAAATTCCCGCACGTGGATCAAAAAACGTTGATTTTGAGTGCTAAGCACAGCAAGAGTAATTGCTTGTATGCTAAACCGAAATAGCGATATTTAAAACGAACCAGGTTTTATTTTATTACCATCACTATTCATTGTAGAGTTATTAGCAATAAATCCGAAAAGGCTTCCAAATAATGCGCCAGTAATGTATCCAGCACTGCCGGTCGGCTCATCTTTGAACGTTTGATACCATCCTATTAATGAAACATAATGAACAACGCTAAACGTGAGATTACCCTGGAAGAAATTTTTTGCGCCGAAATAACCGGCTGTGCCACCCGCAAATGTTGCCGTAGTAAACATCGTCAATTGACGACAAGCGTTCGCCAAAAGACTGGGTTGAGGATTAACATGGGGTGTGATTGGCTGTTGAGTGTGTGCTCTCTGCTGGCGACGGTTTGACATAATGTTTTTCCTATTATATTGAAATCACAAATCCACCAGCACTTTGAATATGCTGGTGGATTGAGCTTAGCTAATTAACTATAATTGCTTTGATGAGGGACTAGGTTTTAGGCTGCTAGAACTACTTGACGAGGAAGAAGAGCTTGCAGTAGTAAGACTAGAACTCGACGACGAAGAACTTCCAGCAGAGGTACTAGTGTTTGATGTGCTAAATGAGCCAAACGTAGCTGTATAGTGGGCAATGCGAGACAAAGAAGATGAGCTTGAGGAGCTACTGGAGCTAGTAGAAGCTGATGAAGAGCTAATTGAGCTACTAACACTTAGATCTGAACCACATGATTTTAATAATGCTTCTATTGCTTCTTCATTTTGTAGTCTTTGTTTTTCTAATTGATCAGAAACAGATTCCATAGTCACAGTATTTTTGCAAATTCCATTGATAATACCTTTCACCTGCAAAGAAGTTAACGTGGAATTATTTAACTCCGTTAAAAAAGTTGAAAATTGAGGCTTCGTAGATAAATGTATCAATTGAGCAGCAGTATTGGGATCTATTCCTTTTGAAGAAATATAAGTTAATACATATGCATCATGGCCAACCGCTGGAGCCATGCTTTTAATGCTGGGAGAAAAAGATTTGGCAGTTAAATATCCTAGAGTATGTTTTCCGTTATCATTTAGTCGTATCTTACCTGTTTCAATGTCCATTACATAGTAAGGTACTGAGGCTGCAGGCTGGGCAATGAAGGAGGGTGATTTGTTAGTTGCTGAATCAACAATAGTGTTTAAAGTAGGCATTAACGGTTGATAACCACGCGCGCTCACGGGTAATTTTACTTTTTTATTTTTGGCAACTTCCACATCGGTTTCAATTACAAATTCAGTTCCTTTTTGGGCGATATCTAGAAATTGTTTATGTAAATCTTTTGTGATTTTACTGTTAACGTCTTCTGAATAGGCTTTGGAAAAAGCATCAAAGATGGTTTTTAATTTAGTTAAATCAATATCCACATCATTATTATCAAGCGCATCTATTGTAGCCGCTAATTTATTAAGCGCAGTTTCGCGAACCGCAGAAAGATTTTTAATATCACTTTCTACATCTTCTTGTGTTACTTTTTCGCTAACTTTACGGGGTAACCCAGGTAAAAGTTTTACTAAATGATAAGCTCTAAAATCTCTTTCAGCTTGTACTAATCTTGACTGTTCAAGTTCTTCTTGAGTTAACTCTTTATTGAGAATGGCATTCATAGAGCCCGTGATAAAGCCATGATGAACAGGGAATTCTTTGTCACCTATTTTAACGCTATCTTGTTGACTTTCGGCAATGCTTGCTCTTAAAGCAATTGAACCAAGAGGTACTAGCTCAGTTTCGTGAGCTTTTAAGAGTGCTGATTCGGCAAGAACTCTCTTAAAGCCATTTTCAGTGAAAGATTTTTCAGGTTGAGCATCGGCACCACCTTTATTAACTTTTGCCTGGCCCATAAATCTTACATCATAGGGCATTAGCCATTTTTTATTATGATAAATAGCTACCATTAAGTGAGTGCTGGGATCTTGTTGAAAGAAAAGTTGATGCGTTTGTGTGCGCTTCTTATCAGCATTTTCAAGTGTGGTTGTGTAGCCATCCAGTAGAGCAAATAAATCATCTGGTAGATTAGCCCCGATAAATTTTTCAATGGCTTCTATCTGTTGTTCATTAATTACAATATTTTCATCATTTTCTACTAAATCTTTGATAGCAAGTAGGGCGAATTTATAATAAAAGGCCTGTGCTTTTTCATTTTTAGTTAATTCTTTTTTCTTCAAAAATTCATTTATCTTATCAGATTGTCCAATTGTTACTGTAGTAATTGCCTCTGCAATCATCTCAGTTTTAAGTGCTGTTATGTTTTGTGCTTCTTGTGCTAATTCTGATTCACTACGTTCTGCCATAATTATATCTCCATTATTTTTCAAAAAATATTACATCCGTTTCCTTAATAATTTTCAATCCTTTTGAAAATCCTGACTTAACATTTAAGTCAGTGCGTATCATACTCGATTTCTAAGTAAAAAACACCATAAAATTTAGCGAGGCAGTTAACAGTCGTTCGGTTTTTAAGGCCGATTGATAATTTTACTGTGTGTAATATTTTGCATTGATTTTTTCGCGTTTCGTGTCTTGTTTTTTAATAGAAACAGCGTGCGCGTGTTTAGAAATTAAGGCTCGGTAAATTATCACGGCAGATTTCGATAATCTAATGTAACTGCACACCATCGCCAAAGTTTTTTACAAATAAATCTCGATTATTCTTATCGAGGGCTGTGCTATTTTTAAATGCCTCAGTATTAGGAAACGCAATTTCTAAATTAACTAAAGGCATTAATTCAATCACGGCCGATTTAATTTGAGTTTGTAAAATGTGTCCGCCGGTAGTGCGATCGTCGGTGATAAAATGAATATGATAACCTGGCGTATTCAGTTTGCTTAAATACACCGGATAGAAAAACCCTACTCCATCACCTTTTTTATCGTGTAGTTTAAATAATGCTTGCTTTTCAGCCAGTTTAGTAAAAGAGGGGTAGGGCGGTTTGGCACCGCGAACGGCGCGTAATTGCAAATAAGGATAAAATCCGGTAATGCGAATTGCCCATGGAATATTACGATTCGTGATATGTTGATTCAGTACGTCGATTAATTGTTTATATGAGGTGATGTGATCAACATTAAAATGTTCTGTCGGTTTGAAAAAAGTCACAATTGCATAAGGTGTGGTTTGTGATGGCGGAATAAGATTCATTTTCCCATTAGGAGAAATACGATAAAATTTCCCATCGATGGCAATTAATTCACCATCCATATTATTTACCGAACCAATGCCAAAATCGCCATGTTTTGCCAGCGTGGAAAAATTAACTGCACCCTGAAATAATCCAGCAATTAAGGCATTCACTGTTGAGACTTGATAAACCGTGGCAGCTTGAACTTGAAGGGTTAATATTAAAAATACTGAAAAATATATAAACAAAAACGATTTTATGGTTGACATTGTGTTATTTCCTAATCGTATTTTTTAAAAAATACTAAAGCGTTTAGTCTACGGTGTCAACCTGTTAAATTATTTACCGTGAATTATCTAATTTACGGTAAATTACACGCATGAATAATCATTATGGTACATGCTTGATGACGGAGTCTTGTTGGAGTTGATAAAATGCTAATCGTGTTTCTAAATCACCTGTGTGCAATTCAAATAGATGGTTATCATAATCATAAAAATACAATGATTTTCCCTCTGCTTCGTTGCGCTTACGGTCTTTCAAAATAGTTAAACCATAAGCGCGTATCTTTGCTGCAAATTGTTCGAGTTCATCCGCATTAACCCGTAACGCCACATGATTATATGTTTTTTCAATTGATTCACCTTCCATGATCGCAATCCAAATATCTGCTAAACGAAAAAATTTTTCTTTTGCCAGCGAAAATTTTTTATCGCCACTGCAATAAATTTCGTTGGCTCCTAACACATCTTGAAATATCGCTGCTGTTTTTTCTAAATCTTTGCAGATGAAAGTCAGATGACTTAAGCCTTTCACTTGGAGAGTCATGGATTAATCCTTATGTTACGTTGGTAGCCAATAAATAATCGCCTATTTTTTTATGAGGAGTCAATTCTTAAAAAAATGCTGGAGACAGTTCTTTTTATATTCATGGACAATCCGGGGCTTTACGTTTTCTTGTGGACATTGTTGTTTTTGGGTTACTATCAGATTTATGCAGCCTTTTATCTAAAGCTATTGAGCCGGACGACGAGGAACAATTTTGAATATTAGGTAATGGGCTATCAAAGAAAGAATTCTTTTGTGAAGTTGAAAGTGTGCCTGTGCTTGTGTTTGCACTTGTGCTTGTACTGAACTCAGTTCGAGTGCTTTGTGGAGAAGCTATAGTTTCTGCTTGGTTAGTTCTAAATAGTCCTATAGATGAAATTAATCTTGAGGTTTTCTCTATCAAGCTAGGCGTTATATTATTCATACTGTGCAGTTCTGCTTGAACCCGACTAAGCTCTTCTTGAACACAATTAAGCTCTGCTTGAGTAGATTCCATCTGCTTTTCAGTCGCGGCAATTTGAATTTCTAAAGTTGTTATTTCTGTCTTATGGCTGGCATTTTGCTTTTCTAGAGTTTCTACTTCTTCAGTAAGTCTAGTGCCAGTATCATTTATCTCCTGCTGTATAGTTGTATTTTTTAGACGATATGCAGCAGTTTCTATTCGTGAGCGTTCTTTATTGGAAATATTTTTTTGAGTACTAATAGATTGAAGTGATGGGTGTGAAGAAAGTTTTTTATTTGCCCTCTCTATACAACTTTTTATGAGTGGATGAGCATATAACGAATTTTTATCATCATGCTCTGAAGATTCTGTAGTACTATCTTGGTCTTCTGGAGGTTCTGGAGAATGATCCACGGGTAATGAGTAAGAAATATTATTGGCATTATTACTGGATGACAAGGTTGAAGAATGAAATGGCCCCCCTCCATCAGCCAATAGGTTATCACTGTTTTCAGTAAGCTCACCTAATGCTTCCCAAACCTCATTATTATCTCTCGAGGCAGCATATGAGTCGTATAGGTTAATCGGATTAAAATTTAAATTACTCCCATTTTGATAGTGTGTTTTTGAATTAATGGGCATGTTTTCCCTTAGAGTTGGTATTGATGTGCTTGAAGATGAGGATGAGGATGAGGATGAGGATATGAGCTGATTTACGCAAACTTTTTTATGTAATGGACCGTTTAAGCAAATTCCCACTTCATTGCCGTCTATTAGGTTAGGCAGTAAAATTTTTATATTGTCCAATTCTGCTTTAGTAAGTTCTAACCTATTTTCAGCCTCACTAAGTCTCGCCATTGAATCAGTTAGTTTTTTCTGACTGTCAGTTTTTTTGCCTGTTAAAATATCATTTTCAGCTTTTAGAGCTTGTTGTTCTGTATCAAGTCCAATGGCTCCTTTGGCTCTAATAATGTCCAAAGCTTTATTTCTTTCTCGATACCTACGGGCTGCTTTAAGATTAAGATTAAGTTTAGGTTCTTGATTTATACCGTGAACATTCTTAAGTTTTCGCCCTCGTTTTTGAGTAGGATGTATTTGGTCTAATATAGTTATACAATTCTTTACGAATGGGCTGTCACTCAGCCTTTGTTTTCTTTTAGGAAGTGAAGAGTCTGTAGTATTATTTTGATCTTGCAGCAGAGGTTGGGCTGGGGTGGGGGAAAGATGGCTGGGGGTTGAATTATCAACTGATGATGAAGAAATATTGCTGCCATTACTGCTGGAAGATAAAGTTGGAAAATTAGAGATGTGTGGTAATGCTGTTATTGAAATAGAACTTTGAAATGGACTGTTTAATTGCGGCATTGAAGAACTAGATAAGCTTACTCCAAAAGGTTTTGCATTAACCATGTTGTGGTTTGTTAAATCAGGACTGTACGAAGATGTGGGATGTGAGGTAAGCGGGGGGGTTAAATAAAGTGGAGAATTTGGGACGGCAGTATCAAGAAGAGCGATCTCATCAGCATAGGTGCTATTAAATAATCCAGTACTTAGTGTTCTAGTAGGAGGTTGAACAAGGTTGTCCAATACTGATGTAAGATCTGTTGATAGACTTCTATCGAGATTTAAGGGGTTCACAGTAGCCTGTTTAAGGGCTTTAAGGTTATCCAAATTTTTTAAAATAGTTTGTATTTCATCCTTGTTTTTGTTATTAAATTCAATGGAAAATACCAGAGCATCATTATTTTTCATTGAACTTAGAATCTCGGTATGTAAGACATCTTGATCATAACTTTCTTTTTCTGTGTGATCTTGAAAGGTTATGGTTAAAATTTTCGTTGGTTCATCGTAGTTGTATTTCATAAAATTACTTTTCTTATTATTAAAGTTGATTTGTGCTTAATTTAAACAGAAACAATGATAAAATACTAGTCACACAGAAGAATAATGAACTACATTTTCTGGTCATCCTCTTAGTCTTCTCTTTGGTTTTATTTAGTAAAGGCATAAAATAAGTAAATAAGACCGGACGGTAAGTCATCCAACTCCCGTATTAACGAAAAAATTACCTAGTTATAATTCTGGAGTGAGACGATGAAATCCATTTTAATTATTAACCCACCGCTGGGGCATTTAAAATTAATAGGAGTTTGGCACAAGGGCGAAACTCCTGCTCAAAATGAATTAATTCATGCTGGCGAAAAAATTATCGATCACCTGCTTTCTCACCCATAGTTCTGCAATCATTCGACTGATGATCGCACACCATCAGCTTGGAGTAAAAATCCACGGCTTCTTTTTCTTGTTGTTGGTTAAGAGTGGGAGTACGAAATTCATAAGTGATGCTATAAAGCTTATTATCATGAGCATCAATCATTAGAATATAGCCGCTGCGATTAAATTGACTACATTCATACGATAAAAAAGAATAATTCACTGCCTGATTTTTAAAGGTAGCCTTAGGAAGGTCGGTAAGTTTGCAGTTAAACTCTTCCAACAATTGATGTTTTTTAGCTTCAGTAAAATAATTTAAATTAT